>JANELJ010000170.1 GCA_024511395.1 Gammaproteobacteria bacterium
CTTTTGTGGCTCAAAATTATTTCCGGTTTGATGGGGTCTTTTATCAAACCGGGGCAATCAGCTGCTTTAAACCTGGCTTGATGTCAGGCTTAAAACGGTATTATTCAGGTTGAACTATCTAATGCGACTGTGTTTTTTTCATACTGCTGTTTGTCTTCATGTATCTTGACCAGGTAGTTTTGACCTTTGGCCGGGCCATGCGTGAAAAGTATGGTTACAAGGTGCATAAACTGGCCATAGATGCACAATTTACCTGCCCCAACCGTGATGGAACCCGGGGGATCGGCGGCTGCACTTTCTGTAATAATGTTTCTTTCAGCCCCAATGCCAGAAAACCGCCGCAGGTGGATGAGCAAATAGCGGCAGGTCGTAAGGTTATTTTAAAACGTACCGGTGCCAGACATTATCTTGCCTATTTTCAGGCCTATACCAACACCTACGCCGATATTAATTATTTAAAAGCTCTGTATGATAATGCTCTGTCACATCCAGACGTTATCGGCCTGTCTATTGGAACTCGTCCGGATTGTGTGCCTGACGGAGTGTTAAAATTATTGGCACAGTACCAGGATCAGGGCTATGAAATCTGGCTGGAACTTGGACTGCAGTCCAGTTTTGATGCTACGCTTAAAACCGTCAACCGGGGACATGGTTTTGCTGAATACCAGGATGCTGCCAAGCGGGCACTCCAGCATGGTTTACAGATCTGTACTCATTTAATTGTTGGTCTGCCAACAGAAACTGCAGAGCATAGTCGAATAAGCATGCAAAGGGTGCTCGAAAGCCAGGTGTCGGGTATTAAAATACATCCCCTGCATATTGTTAAGGGGACTCAGCTTGCCCGGCAGTTAAAACAGGGTAGCTACCAGCCTCTGAGTATGGAGGAATATGTGGATAGCGTGGTTGAGATGGTAAAAATGGCTCCGCAGGACATGATTTTTCACCGCTTAACTGGTACCGCTTCAGATGATATTCTGCTGGCACCTCAATGGTGTGGTAAAAAGTGGCAGGTATTAAATGAAATAACCAGAAAATTACAGTAAATGGGATATGAAGGCACTGAATACAAAAGCAAAAAACATCAAATTGGTTATTTTTGACGTCGATGGTGTGTTGACCGACGGCATGATGAACTATGGCCCGGAGGGTGAGCTGTTTAAACAGTTTAATGTTAAGGATGGTGTCGGTATTAAGTTATTGCAGCAGCAGGAAATAGCCGTGGCTGTTATTACGGCCAAACAGTCTGCGGCCCTGTCTCAAAGAATGAAAGACCTGGATGTTCGCTATTTCTATCCTGCTTGCAGTGATAAACTGGTGGCTTATAATCAGTTAATGACAAAACTGGCGCTTAAGCATGAACAGGTTGCTTATGTAGGTGATGATGTCATTGATATGGCGGTTATGGAGCAGGTGTGTTTATCCATTGCGGTAAAGGATGCCCATGAGTTTGTAAAGCACAGAGCTGACTATATTACCCGGACTATGGGGGGGCAGGGGGTTGCCAGGGAAGTGGCGGATCTGGTTCTTGGCGCTCAGTTTGATCTGGAACAGCTCTATATGAGTATGATAAGCAAACCTGAAGCTAAAATTGTACAGTAGTCAGAGTTATATTGACTGTGTTTAATATAATGGAACCATAATGAGGGATAAAGCAGGATAATGGATAAAGCAAAATTTAAAATCGTGATACCGGCACGCTATGCTTCGTCCCGTTTGCCGGGTAAGCCGTTACGGGAAATTGCCGGTAAACCCATGATTCAACATACTTATGAGCGGGCCATGCAAAGCCGTGCTGAAGAAGTTTTAATTGCTACGGATGATCAGCGTATTGCGGATACTATTGTAAAATTTACTGACAGTGTTGTGCTGACTTCCCCGGATCACGCTTCCGGGACGGAGCGCCTGGCCGAGGTGGTGGAACAGCAGCAATGGGATGAGCAAACCATTATCGTTAATGTACAGGGTGATGAACCGTTGGTGTCACCAGGACATATTGAGCTGGTGGCCGCTGCACTGGATGAAAATCCTCAGGCTGGTATGGCCACTTTAGCAACCCCCCTGGAACTGGATGCTGAAGTATTTGATCCCAATATAGTTAAAGTCGTTATGGATGTGCAGGGCAATGCCCTGTATTTTTCCAGGGCAGCCATTCCCTGGGATCGTGATTCCTTTTCAAATGAAATGGCCCATACCTTGAACAGCTTGCCACGTAATCCACAGTTTCACCAGTCGGGCTGGTACCGTCATATTGGTATGTATGCCTATCGTGCAGGTACTCTAAAAAAGTATATGGATATGACTCCCTGCATGCTGGAACAGACTGAATCCCTGGAACAATTACGAATTCTTTATTACGGCATAAAAATCCATGTTTCCATTGTGCATGATCAACCGGGTCATGGCGTTGATGTAGAAGCTGATATCGCCAAAGTAGAAAAATTTTT
This sequence comes from Gammaproteobacteria bacterium, assembly GCA_024511395.1. Classification (GTDB taxonomy): domain Bacteria; phylum Pseudomonadota; class Gammaproteobacteria; order GRL18; family GRL18; genus JANELJ01. The sequence continues at coordinate 2,445 of JANELJ010000170.1, forward strand.
AAAACAATAACCAGCTATTTATCCCTCTCCCTCCGGGAAAGGGCCAGGGTGAGGGCAAACCATGACCAAACACAATCCAATCTCCTCCATACTCTCCATCGCCAAAGAATCCCTGACCGAACAGGCCAAAGCCTTGGTACGTATAGCTGATGAACTGGGAGAGGAATTTGAAAAGGCTGTTCAGCTGATATTGCAGACTAAAGGCAGAGTAGTCGTCTGCGGTATGGGCAAGTCCGGCCTGGTGGGCAAGAAAATGATGGCCACTTTTGCCTCCACAGGCACCCCCAGCTTTTTTATGCACCCTGCTGAAGCCTTTCATGGTGATTTAGGCATGCTGGCCAGAGAAGATCTGTTGATCCTGATCTCCTATAGCGGGGAAACCGATGAAATACTCAATCTGTTACCTTCGATTAAACATTTTGGAAATAAAATTATTTCTATAGTAGGCAATAACCAGTCAACCATGGCAAAACATTCGGATATAGTGCTTAATGTCAGGGTGGAACGTGAAGTTTGCCCCAATAACCTGGCGCCAACAACTTCCACCCTGGCAACTATGGGAATGGGTGATGCACTGGCGGTTGCCCTGATTAAGGAACGTGGTTTTCAGGCCGCAGATTTCGCCCGTTATCATCCTGGCGGCAGCCTGGGGCGACGTTTATTAACCCGGGTCAAAGACGTGATGCATACCCGCAACCTGCCGGCTGTTCATGCGGATGTGCCGTTAAAGGATGCGGTATTAGCCATTAGTGAAGGTCGGCTGGGGCTGGCGGTTATTGTTGAACAGGGACAGGTAAGGGGAATTGTAACGGATGGGGACCTGCGTCGGGCACTGGTAAACCGGGTGGATATTAACCAGGCGCTGATTGGTGATATTATGACTGAAAACCCTGTTACAATTACCCCGGATATGATGTTGGCGGATGCAGAAAAGCTGATGCTGGAGAAAAAAATTAAGGCCTTGATTGTTGTCGATGATAATTATCAAATGTCCGGTATTCTGGAAATTTTTGACAGGTAATACACTTAATGTTCAGAATGAGCTTGTTTAAATCAGCTTTAATGCTGACAGTTTTGTTATTGATTCAGGCTGCAGCCTCAGTCAGTTCAGCACAGACCCTGATGCAAACCATTAAACATGTTAAGCCTGCAGTGGTCGGTGTGGGCAGCTATCTTTCAACCCGACGTCCTCCTTCTCAGTATTTAGGTACGGGTTTTGTTGTTGGTGATGGCTATCATGTTATTACTAATCATTATATTGTTGATAAAAGCCGGAAGAATAAAGAACAGCTGGGAATTTTCTACCGCGTAAATAAACAGGTAAAATTTCGTAAGGCCAGAATTCTGGCTAAAGATAAAACCCATGATCTGGTCTTGCTGCGTATAGAAGGTACAAAACTGCCGGTTATAAAAATAGAGTCCAGCAGAACCGTCAGTGAAGGCGAAGAAATTGCCTTTACGGGATTACCCATCGGTGCAGTGCTTGGACTGTATCCGGTTACCCATAGAGGTATTGTTTCTGCTATTTCACCGGTTGTTATTCCGGCACCCAGCTCCTCCACGTTGTCAGTAAAAATGATCAAACGCCTGCGCAATCCCTACTGGGTTTACCAGCTGGATGCCACGGTTTATCCCGGTAATAGCGGAAGCCCGATGTAATCGGTTAAAACCGGCAGGGTACTGGGGGTGATCAATAAGGTTTTTATCAAGGAAACCAAGGAAAGCGTGATCCAGAAACCCAGCGGCATAACCTATGCCATACCATCGAAATATATTATTAAGTTATTGAAAGATAATAAAATTCGTTATTAAGATTATTGCTAAATACTACGCGTTTATATATTCCCTCTCCCTCTGGGAGAGGGAACCAGGGAGCGATTACTTCTTAACCAGATGAACATTAAATAAACAGCCAGAAAAAAAGTGCCATTATTTTTCATTAATTGGCTTGACAGATAGCCCAAATTAACCAATAATACCGCACTTTCTAAGGTTGTGGAGGGGTTCCCGAGTGGCCAAAGGGGGCAGACTGTAAATCTGCTGGCTCTGCCTTCGGAGGTTCGAATCCTCCCCCCTCCACCATAATTTTCAAAAAACGCTGACTTCGAACTAACCAGCTTGTGTTTTTTTAGATGAAAATGCAGGGGGTAGTGAAAAAAAGTAGCGTTTTTTTTTACTTTAAAAACTGACCTGTTTTACAACAAATTGCTGATAAAAACAGTTTGTTATAAAAAAGTTTGCAAAGCGGTTTTTAAAGAAAGTTTTGCGGGTATGGTACAATGGTAGAACCTCAGCCTTCCAAGCTGATGATGCGGGTTCGATTCCCGCTACCCGCTCCATATTTGTATTTGCGCAGGCACTGCTCTATGTAACTGTCGGCGGTAAATGTAGATAAGAGTAATGCCCATGTAGCTCAGGGGTAGAGCGCATCCTTGGTAAGGATGAGGTCGTCAGTTCAATTCTGGCCATGGGCTCCAGATAATCAACTTGTTTATTTAACTAGCAAAAAATTGGGGTCGAGTGATGTCCAAGGAAAAATTCGAACGTACGAAACCACATGTGAACGTTGGTACAATTGGCCACGTTGACCATGGTAAAACCACATTAACCGCAGCCATGACCAAGTGTATGGCCGAAAAGCACGGCGGTGAAG
>JANELJ010000171.1 GCA_024511395.1 Gammaproteobacteria bacterium
TTCTTTTCCTGTACGGTAGTATCTACCGTGACTTTCTTTAAACTTGCCAGGCTTTATGGTTTTACTCTTTAGTCCGGCTTTAATGATTTCAATCAGTAATTTTTCACTGCCTGACTTACCCAGCCGGTTACGCCATTTAGTCATGGTCGTAGGGTGTATGGGCATCTTATGCTGAAAGTATTCTTCACCACAGAAATACTGCCAGTACGGATTTTCTGTCCAGCCTTTTACTACCTGTTCATCTGATAAATCATGCAGGTGTTTCAGGTAATGCAATCCTGCAATCAAACGGGTACGAATGGCAGGAGCACCTTTAGTGGATACAAACAGAGCACCCCATTCTTTATCAGGACTTTCCCAGTCTATGTGTTTTGGTAACTTAATCAACTCATGTTTTATGTCCAGCATGTTTTCAAGACGCATCCTGAACAGGTCTTCCTGAGGTATTTTTGGCTGTTTCTCTGGCTTCATTTTAGTCTGGAAATTTGCAAGGTAATAAGGCTTATTTTACCAAAAACCTGCAAATTTAACACCCATAATCAAGCAATGTTTCCTTATAAATCAATGTGCTATGATTTGCTCAGATCGGACTAAATAATAAAAACCAAAAACTCATATACACAGTTAATGAAGGTATCTTGCAATAGATATAAGCAAATTTCTCCAGTTAATGGTGGATGAAGGAGCATCTGACCTGTTTTTCAGTACCCATGCCAATGTTTCCATGAAGGTAATGGGAAAACTGCACCCGGTCAGTAAACAGAAATTCACATCGGAACAGGTTCAGGCTATTTTATTTAATCTGGTGGATGAAGAAAAACTACAGGAATTCCATGATACTCTGGAGCTGAATTTTGCCATTTCTCTGCCTGAAATTGGCCGTTTTCGTGCTAATGCTTTTCGTCAGCGTGGTGATATTGCCCTTGTTATCCGTCATATTAAAACTGAAATTCCCAAGGTTTCAGATATTAACCTGTCGCCTATTCTGAATGACCTGGTGGCTCATAAAAACGGCCTGGTAATAGTGGCCGGTGCTACCGGTTCAGGCAAGTCCACCTCGCTGGCGGCCATGATCGGTTATCGAAATACCAATATTGGCGGTCATATCCTGACCATTGAAGATCTAGTGGAATTTATTCATTCCCATAAAAAAGCCATTGTTAATCAGCGGGAAGTCGGTCTGGATACCCTGAACTACAGTAATGCTCTGCAGTCTCTGGATCGTATTTTCAACTTTTTCCCTAAAAATTCCCACCGCCAGTTATCCGAAGATTTATCCAGAAACCTGCGTGCCATTATTTCTCAACACCTGATCCCCGGAAAGGACGGTAATCTCTACCCTGCCGTGGAAGTACTGATTAATACGCCCTATGTCACTAAGATTCTGCAGCAAGGTAAACTGGAAAAACTGCCTGAAGCCATGGAACAGGGAGCCAAATACGGTATGGCGACCTTTGATGAAGTACTATACAAAATGTATAAGGCCGGCACCATTGATGTTAAAACCGCTCTGTAATATGCCGACTCCTATAATAACCTGCAGCTGAAGATCCGTATGAGTGACGTCAGTGCCGGGGATGAGGTGTTTGCATATATTGAGTTTTAAGAGACAGGAAGCAGGTCTTAGGTGACAGGTTTTAGTTGATCAAGAATTTCTGCTTCAGGGAAGGAATTGTTCCCAGTGGATGGTTTTGTCGCCAAAGACAAAAAAATGGGGGTTTAGCAGGGAATCCTTATTATTGTAACTCAGACGCTGCATCTGCAGATCTGTAATCCGGCCGCCGGCTTCTTCGACAATGCACTGTGCGGCAGCCGTGTCCCATTCTGAAGTCGGGCCCAGGCGGACATAAAGATCGGCCTTGCCTTCTGCTATCAGACAGGATTTTAGTGAACTACCCAGAAACGTCATGCCATAGCCCTTAAAATGCTTCTCTACATTTTTCAGATAGGCCAGCAATGCCGGACTGCGGGAAGAACGGGTACCGGCTATCATGGGGTATTCAGGGCAATGTTCTCTGACATGCAGCGGTCTGGCCTCATCATTATTTTCCAACCTGAAGGCACCATTCTGTACGCAGGCATAATAACAGACCTGCCGTACCGGGCTGTACACCACACCAATAACGGGATAGTGCCGGCGGATCAGGGCGATATTAATACTGAATTCCCCGCTGCGTTCAATAAAGGCCCGGGTGCCGTCCAGCGGATCCACCAGCCAGTAGGTTTCCCAGCTTTGTCTCCGGGCAAAATCCACTTCATCTGACTCTTCAGACAGAACAGGAATATCCGGGGTTAATAAGGACAGGCTTTTTACAATCTGCTCATTAGCAGCCAGATCAGCACAGGTCACCGGGGTATTGTCTTTTTTATTATTCACCTGAAAACTGGAACGGTAAATTTCCAGAATACTCTGTCCCACATCGCGCGTTAACTCAATAACCTCAGGCATCCAGTTTCTTAAGGCAATTTTTAAACCCTCCGAAAGTTCCGGTTCTGAATATTGAGTTTTTTTAGAACGGTCAGGTTCAGACATAATCAGTCTCGCTGTTCCAGCACACTACGGACAATAAAGGCTGCAGCAATAGTACGGGCTTCTGTAACATCATTCTGCATAGCCAGCTGTTCAAATTCTGCAATCGGCCAGGTAGTCACCTCCAGCGGTTCCGGCTCATCACCATCCAGCTGTGCCGGATATAGCTCTTCTGCCAGTACCACATGCGTCAGGTGGCCCATATAACCGGGCGCCAGGGTCATGGATTTAATATGGGTCAGCTTGCGGGCCGCAAAACCAATTTCTTCCTGTAATTCCCGGTTAGCCGCTTCTTCAATGGGTTCATCACTTTCTATACGTCCCTTGGGAAACATCAGCTCATAACGTTCTACACCGGCACTGTATTCCCGAATCATATAAACGGTTTGCAGATCTTTAAGGGCCACTACCAGCACCCCACCGCGGCTGGAGCCTTTCAGCCGCTCATATTCAACCTCATTACCATTACTGAAGGTAATCTCCATTTGCTCAATCTGAAACAAACGGCTTTTTGCAATAATCTTGCTGGCTGTTATCCTGGGTAGTTTATCGGTCACTAAAAAACCTTTTTAGTATGCTGAAGTTTTGACTCATTTTTTTAACGATGTATTCAATCCATAAAATAGTGGTATATATAGTTGATTGAATGTTGTAATTATATCATGTATCCGATCGTGACTAAGTACAGTCACTCTAAACCATTCCGGGTTATACTGAGCACTTACTCAATGTTATAATAGCAGTTTTTTTATATGGAAAACAGGAACAGCCAATGTTGGACTGGAGTGAAATTGACAGCGTATTTCTGGACATGGACGGCACTTTGCTGGATCTCCATTTTGATAATCATTTCTGGCTGGATCATGTCCCCAGACGTTATGCTGAAAAAAACGGCCTGACCAAAGAGCAGGCTCTGGATGAACTCATTCCCCGCTTTCGTTCCATTGAAGGCACCATTAACTGGTATTGCGTCGATTACTGGACCCATGAACTGGGTCTGGATATTGCCCTGCTTAAAGAAGAAGTCCAGCATCTGTTCCAGGTACAACCTTATGTTACAGATTTCCTAGAACGCTTGGCTCAACAGGGAAAACGCCGTGTTCTAGTTACTAATGCCCATCAGAAAAGCCTGGCTCTGAAAATGAAAAACACCCCCTTGGCCGGACTGCTGGATAAAATTATCAGCGCCCATGAACTGGGTCTGCCCAAGGAAGAAGTTAGCTTCTGGGAAAAGCTCGCCGCAATAGAAAAATACGACCCCGCCCGCACCCTGTTAATTGACGATAATCTCACAGCCCTGCGTTCCGCCAGAGAATACGGCATTGGACATTTAATGGCGATTTATAAGCCTGACAGCAAGGCGGATATTAAGGATGTGGGGGAGTTTCGGGCGATTCATTCATTTGAGGAGATAATGCCGTAGGAGCAGCGTTCAGCGCTGAACGCTGCTCTTATCCCTTTTCCGCAAGCACCCCCAGCATAATAAATATCCCAACAATCAAAGGCCCTAGGTAAATCATCCCGACTCCGGCTAGCAATTGGCTGAGTATTGGGGTGACGTAGATTAAAACGACACCATAGCCGAAGGTACACAATAAAATAAAAATCAGGGTGCGAAAGATAAAGTGCATACCGCTGGTTTGTTTTTTTACCAGTCGGTTAATACTGTGGCCATAGATCACCAGCAGGGTGGCCATAATGGCCATGGTAATTTCTCCCAGCCAGGGGTAGAGCCATTGAGAAAAATTGATAATTAATATTTTTATCTGATACATTTTTTAATTCTATCCTGTCTTATCTCTTGTCCTTTGATACAACAAATGTCCCAGTAAAACCGAGATGGTATTTTCCACTCTTAAAATCCGCTCACCCATCTGACATTGGTTAAAACCGGCCTGAGTAAATTTATTGACTTCGTAGTCACTAAAGCCGCCTTCGGGGCCAATGGCCAGAATGGTAGGCTGTTGTCTGTTTACCTGCTGTAAACAAAAATCTCCTTGCCCGGGATGTGCTACTATTGCCTGCCGACCGGTTGCCAGTCCCGGCAGAACATCTTCTACAAAGGGTTTAAAGCGCTGGTAAAAATCAACCTGGGGTAAAATATGGTATCCTGTGCCTACTCCAGACCCAGGATCAGATGCTGGTTCATTTTATCGTCCTGCAGCCAAGGCGTTTGCCAATAGCTTTTTTCAACTCTGGCACTGTGGATCAGGCTTAACTGTTTTACACCCATGGCACTGATGGTCTGAAAAATCCGTTTTAGCATTTTGGGTCGCGGCAGAGCCAGTACCAGATGTACATTCAATGCAACAGGAGGTTGTTCTGTCAGTTTAACCGTCAGTTCAATATATTCATTATTTTGCTATTCAGCCTGGGCATAACCAATATTGCCATTAAGCAGCCCGACTTTAATATGTTCACCTGTAACGATTTTTATTATCTTTTTTAAATGACTAAAGTTTAGAGTTTCAGATCCCCCAAAAAGGAGAATCATTTAAAATTTATTGATTACCTCAGTTAACCGATAGTCCGTAACAGGAAAAAAATATAAAAAAAAGCAAAAAACA
>JANELJ010000172.1 GCA_024511395.1 Gammaproteobacteria bacterium
CAGGAAGATCAGGAAGATGTGTTTGTGCATTTTCGTTCAATTCGGGGTGACGGTTATCGAACCTTCAAGGAGGGAGCCAATGTTGAATTTAACCTGATCTCAGGTCAGAAAGGACTGCATGCCGAAGACGTTGTTTCTCTTAGCGAAGCTCATTAAGAGCGAATTTAATTGCCTAAAAATCAATCAACCGGTTCCAGTCGGAACCGGCTTGCTTTCTCCTTCCTTCAAATAGCCGCAAGACAAAATCTTTCCTTAGCCTGATACATTCTATCTGTGGTATGATCATCGGTTATAATTTTCTGGGACAATAGACCAATAATGACTGATTCACTGGCCGATTTATATCTTAATAAAGGACAGGAGCGCCGCTTGGTTCAGGGGCATCTGTGGATCTACAGTAACGAAGTAGATACCCGTAAAACCCCTTTAAAAAATTTTACGGCAGGGGAGCAGGTTGTCGTGCATTCTGCACAGGGAAAAGCCTTGGGTATTGCCTATATTAATCCCCATTCTCTTATCTGCGCTCGTCTGGTCAGCCGTAAAACAGATATTTTTCTGGATCGTTCGCTGCTGGTGCATCGCATTAAAATTGCCCTGTCCTTAAGAGAACGTCTGTTTGACAAGCCTTATTACCGCCTGATTTTCGGTGAGAGTGACTTACTGCCTGGCCTGGTTGTGGATTGTTTTAACAATGTTGTAGTGGTTCAGATCACCACGGCCGGGATGGAACAGCAGCGTCAGGCAATTATTGAAGCTCTGGAAAAGGTGATAAAACCAGAAGTCATTTTACTAAGAAATGATGTAAAAATGCGCGAACTGGAAGGCCTGGAATTATATAATGAGGTGGCTCTGGGCAATTTGCCCCAAACCATTGAAATAGAAGAAAACCAGACCCGTTTTCAGCTGGATCCGCTCAAAGGTCAGAAAACCGGGTGGTTTTATGACCACCGTATGAACCGGGCCAGGGTACAGACTTATGCCAGTGGTAAACGGGTGCTGGATCTGTTTTCCTATGCCGGTGCCTGGGGGCTGGCGGCCGCAACAGCCGGTGCCAGTGAGGTATTTTGTGTAGATTCCTCGGAACAGGCTCTGGACTGGCTGGATCAAAGTGCCGAACTGAATGGCTTTAATCATATTACCAGTATCCAGGGTAATGTGTTTGAAGTGTTGAAGCATCTGCGCAATGAAAAAGAAAAATTTGATATTGTTATTGTTGATCCGCCGGCCTTTATTAAGCGCAAAAAAGATTTTAAGGAAGGCATGAATGCCTATCGCCGGGTGAACCAGATGGCCATGCAGTTATGCAATCGGGACAGCCTGCTGGTATCGGCCTCCTGTTCCCATCATATGCCGGAGCAGACACTCCTGCAGCAGATCCAAGGGGCTGCACGGCATCTGGATCGTTTTGCCCAGATGCTGGAACGGGGTTACCAGGGACCGGATCATCAGGTGCATCCTGCTATTCCTGAAACCGCCTATATTAAATCCTTTATTAGCCGAGTGCTGCCTGTCTGATGTTAAGCTATCCGAAAATTGATCCCGTGGCATTATCCATTGGTCCGTTGGACATTCACTGGTACGGCATTACTTACCTGGTAGCCTTTGCCGGGTTCTGGTTCTTTGCCCGTCTGAAATCAAAACAGCATCATGTTAACTGGACTTATGAGCAGATAGATGATCTGCTGTTTTATGGTGCTCTGGGTGTGGTATTAGGCGGACGCATAGGCTATACCCTGTTTTATAATTTTGACTACTTTATGCATGATCCTCTGGTCCTGTTTCAGATCCAGAGGGGAGGCATGTCCTTTCATGGGGGGCTGCTGGGTGTGCTGTTGGCCATGTGGCTTTTTGCCCGTAAAAATCAGAAGGCGTTTTTTGAGGTTACCGATTTTATTGCCGTTATGGTGCCGTTCGGGCTGGCGGCCGGGAGGATTGGTAATTTTATCAACGCCGAACTCTGGGGGCGGCCAACGGATCTGCCATGGGCGATGATTTTCCCAACCGATCCCCTTGGGCTGCCGCGTCATCCTTCCATGTTGTATGAGTTCCTGCTTGAAGGTGTACTGCTGTTTCTTATTCTATGGTTTTATTCCAGCCGGCCGCGTCCCAGGAAGGCCGTTTCCGGCCTGTTCCTGATTGGCTATAGTGTCTTTCGGACGCTGGTTGAATTCGTTCGTCAGCCCGATGCTCAAATGGGAAAAGGCGGTTTTATTGCCGGTGACTGGCTGACCATGGGGATGATACTATCACTGCCCATGTTGTTATTTGGTGTTTATTTAATGTGGTCAGCGTATAAAAATAAAGTTTAAGCTTAGCTATACCAGATGGCGTTTAGTTTCTTCTCCCTTTGGGAGAAGGTCAGGATTAGGGGGGAAATACAAATGAGTAAAAGAATTGCAATTATTGCCAGCAAGGGCACACTGGACTGGGGATACCCGCCGTTTATTCTGGCCAGCACAGCAGCGGCCCTAGGTTATAAGGTAGAAATATTTTTTACCTTTTATGGGCTGCAGTTACTGGAAAAAAATCTTAATCTGCAGGTTTCTTCCCTGGGTAATCCCGGTATGCCCATCCCTTTTCCCGCTCCGGTGATCCTGCAGGCCATGCCTGGTGTGCAGAATTTTATTACCAGTATGATGGAGCGTAAACTGGCGGATAAGGGGGTAGCGCCTCTGCAGGAACTCCGTCAGGTATGTCTGGACTCGGGAGTAAAGTTTACCGCCTGTCAGATGACAGTGGACTTATTTGAAGTGGATATTAATTCGTTTATCGATGAAGTAGGCTATGCCGGAACAGCAGCCTATTTTGAGTTTGCCGGGGAGGCAGATATTACGCTTTATATATAAATTTAGAGTAAAAAAACAGCACCTCGTCGGTCAGGATGAGGTGCCGGGTCAATGCAATTACATATACAGAGACTGAGTAGTTTCAGAATCATTAGATTCTTCAAAGTACGTCGCCGCACCTACAAAATCAATGCCGTCAATAAAGTCGGAATGCTCAAAACCAAACAGATCAACCGTCATCTGGCAGGCAAGGAATTTAACTTCCGCTTCCATACATAACTCTCTCAGTTCAGCTAAAGGTGCTACACCATTATTGGCGATGGTCTTCTTCATCATGGATGTGGCAAAGGTTTCAATATAGGGGATCTGCCAGACAATATTAGGAATTAATGGTGCCCAGTCAATAGAACGGAACCACTCAGGACCCATTGGCATTTTCATAGGCATGTCAGGATTACCAATAGGAGTTACTTTCAGGGCTTCGGTGTCTTTCAACAATAATCTTAAGCCGTAGAAAGTAAAGAAGATAGAAACTTCTTTACCCAGTGCCGCCGCTGTGCTGGCCAGAATAAACGGAGGGTAACCCCAGTCAAGTGTGCCTTTAGTGGCGATAATGGTTAATTTGGTATTAGAATTTGCTGCCATCTCTAAATCTCCAGTGACGTGATTTTTTAGTCAAATGTTATCAAAACTGTATTAAACAGTTATCAAATTAAATAATAATTTTATGAACTTATAATTCCTGAACCTTATATTTTATCATTGATTTTTGCCGGTAGCAAAAAATTGTAGCAAAAAAGATAAGCACTGAAATCTGTAAATTTTGAGTTTATTTGCCTACACTATATATATTAAAAAAATGTAATAACAAACAATTACTTCTCTCCGGGTCAGATTATTAATGGATTCAGAATCAAATCTTCAACAGTATCGCGGTAAAGTTCTGTTTGTTGATGATGCCAAAGTTAATTTAATGCTGGGCAGGAAGTCGGCGGTCTGGCCGCCGCCACTATGATTCGTGAAAAACAGATCTCCTATGCCCCCATCTTTGCCCTGACCGGTACTGAATCTGAAAAGATCCGTATGTTATGCCGTGCCGCACACATGAACAGTTTTGTTACCAAACCGTTAAAAAAAGAAAAATTGAACAAATTTTACGCAAAGTTTTTTAATACATTCTGATCAATATCAATTCAATTCCAGCCTGATTATCATTTAATAGCCTGCCATATCTCATAGTCAGGAAATTAACCAATGACCATTACCAGCCCCTTTCTGCTTGAAAATGAATATTTACAATGGCGCGAGAAAAAAATGCATCACTATCCCACTACATTGGGTGAACTGGTGGTAGAAATTAAGGATCCGCGAAAACTGAGTGAAACTGAGCATCAGAAGCTGTTTGAGGTCTGCCGGAAGACCAATATGGTGATTTATGCCGGGCAGACCGGAGATGATCCGGATCAGGAAATTCCCCTGGCCCTAGGGCGGGCCTTTAAGGTCAACCGTCTGGATCATAACTGGCTGGCCGATGAGTCAGGCCTGACTTCTTTAACTGTGGTGGATGATGGCGCACGTCAAAACTATATCCCGTACAGCAACCGGGCCATTAACTGGCATACGGATGGCTATTATAATACCGCCGATAAACAGATCTATGCCCTGAACCTGCATTGCGTTGTACCTGCGCCCACAGGGGGTGAAAACCGCCTGATGGATCATGAATTGGCTTATATAGAATTGCGCGACAGCAATCCGGATTATATCAAAGCCCTGATGGCTGAGGATGTAATGACCATACCGGCACGGATGGATAAAGACGGCAATATTGCCCGTAAGGCAGAAACCGGTCCGGTATTTTCAGTGCGGCCTGACACCGGCGATTTGCATATGCGCTATACCATCCGTACCCGTAATGTGGTGTGGAAAGATGATCACCTGACACAGGAAGCTGTAAACTACCTTGAGCAATTGCTGGAAAGCGATTCACCCTATATTTACCAGGGCAAGCTGGAATCGGGCATGGGCCTGATCAGCAATAATGTCCTGCATGACCGCAGTACCTTTAAAGATAATGACCAGCAAAAACGCCTGCTTTACCGGGCTAGGTATTATGATCGTCTGGCCGGAACTTCTATTGGTGAAATATAATAATGATCCTACAGGAACAAGGGCAGAAATCCCTGAACTCCCAGGTTCTTTAGCTTGTTCTGAGAGGGCTATTTAGTCCGACCTGAACAAATCATAGTGCATTGATTTGTAAGGAAATATTGGCGAATTATGGGTGTTAAATTT
>JANELJ010000173.1 GCA_024511395.1 Gammaproteobacteria bacterium
TTTTATCAAACCAGAACAATCAGCCGCTTTAAACCTGGCTTGATGTCAGGCTTAAAACGGTATTATTCAGGTTGAACTATTTAGACAGAAAACGGATAGCGGATGGGATCGTGATGCTGATAGCCTTTAACCTCAAAATCATCCAGGCTGACCCAGGTTTCCAGATCTTTCAGAAATTTAATATCCTGGTTGATTATAAGCTGTGGCGGGGGATAAGGGCTTCGCTTCAATTGTTCGTCATGCATTAAATCCAGCTGGTCTTCATAAATATGGGCATTGACAATTTTATGGTAGGCCTGGCCGGCTTTATGACCGGTAATCTGGGCCATCAGGGCCAGTAGAACATAAACCTGTACCATATTAAAATTCAGCCCCAGGGGAACGTCACAGGAACGCTGGGTGCTGTTCAGGTACAGCGTATCGCCTAACAGGGAAAAATGATGGCTGTACATGCAGGGGCGTAAGCAGCCCAGGTGAAAGGCACCGGGGTGGTAAAAGGTATAAATTTCACCGCGATTATCAATGCCCTGAGAGAGGTCATCCACAATCTGGCGCAGCAGATCCACGGAACCGCCATCGGGTTTGGGAAAATTACGGCCGATAGCGCCGTAAATCAGGCCGCAGTCATCGGTACCCTTACGGTGAGGATTGGCCAGCCAGTCCGGGTTTTCATTGGCATTGGCATCCCAGGTTTTAGTGCCTATTCTGCGAAAGTCGGCGGCATTGTCATAGCCCCGGATATACCCAAGAATTTCAGCAATTGCGGACTTCCAGAAACTTTTTCGGGTGGTGACCAGCGGGAACTCATTGTTTGATACGTTATAGGTCAGGTCTGCATTAATCACGGTTAGACAGCGTTTGCCTGTACGTTTATTATCGACCCAGACGCCTTCATCCACGATTCTCCGGCAGAGCTCAAGATATTGCTTCATGTATTGGTTATTTTCCTGATTTTTTACTGGGGACGTTCTGCATTACCTGTTCCAGGCGGGTTTGCGGCAGACCCATCTGTTGTTCATATATGGCGGTATAAGCCAGAATACTGCTGACGTATTCACGGGTTTCCTTAAAGGGAATGGTTTCTATCCAGCGGTCGGCCGGCATAGCTTTTTTTTCGGGCAGCCAGGCCTTAACCCGGTGTCCGCCGGTATTATAGGCGGCGCTGGCCAGGGCCGGTTGTTTATAGAACTTCTGCAGCATCATATTCAGATACTTGGTGCCGAATGCTACATTGATCTCCGGGTTTAATAACTGGTTTTTGCTGTTAAATTTCACTTCCAGTTTTTGCGCAATCACCTTGCCGGTGGCTGGCATGATCTGCATCAGGCCCAGAGCACCGACCCGGGAACGGGCATCGGTAGCAAAAGCGCTTTCGCGGCGTATCACAGCCATGGTATAGGCTGGTTTAATATCCTGTTTTTTAGAATGTTTTATAACCCGGTCTTTTTGCAGTACCGGAAAACGTAAGTCAATATCGTCTCTCTGATCGGTATGGGCCATGGTGATAATGGCCCGGTTATGCCAGCCCCAGAGCTGGGCTACTTTGGCTGCAATGGCTCGTTGATGGTTATCCATGCGTTTGCGGGTGGTAAAATACCATTCCCGGCGTGCCTGCAGATCCCGGCCTAGGAAGTAGAACTCCCGGGCGCGTAATAAACCGGGGTTTTCAGCAATGGCCTGAAGTTCTTGCTGGCTGGGCTGTAACGGGCTGTTGCGAAACTCGTAAGGCATGTCCATTTTATCGGCCGCCAGAAAACTGTAATAACTGCGCTGACGGGCCATGGCAGAATAGTCTTTTTTTGCCTGTTCCGTATTGCCCTGATGTTCTTTAGCGGAAGCCAGCCAGTACTGCCAGCGCAGGTTTTTCTGCTCTTCTTCCGGCAGACGGTTAATGGCACTGGCAATGGCGTCCCAGTTGCCTTTACGTATGGCACTGCGTACCCGCCATTCACGCACCGTTTCATCGCTGTACTGATCGGTGATTTTATTCAGCCATTTCCAGGCGCCTTTACCATGACGATAGGCCAGTTTCATACCAATGGCACGATACATTTTGGCCTGTTCAGCCTCAGTAAAAGAATTGTTCTGCTGTAGTGATTTTAACAGCTTTATGGCCGCTTCTGGCTGGCGCCGTGCCATTCTTTCTACAGCATGAACCAGAATATCCTGTTTAAACAGGATATTCTGCTGCAGATGTTTACTTTTTAAAACCAGAGCCGGTTTGTGGTAGATTTTAATCCATTCCTGCATCCATTGTTGCTCTTCCTTGTTAAGTGAGCATGCCAGGTATTTGGCCAGGCTGGTACGCCCCTTTTTCATGGCCAGTTTAATACGCTCTATAATCATATTGTCAGACAGCATACCAGCCTGTTTCCAGGCTTTGAAAACGAGATCGCAGCTGTGTGGGCGGGATTCACCGCTGAGCCACAGCTCAGGGATTCTGGTAAACGCCTTTTCCTTATTGCCGGTCTGGATCAGAGCATTGACGTAATGGCACTGACGATCCACAGACTTCTGGGGGGTATAGGCATTAATATATAGCTGCCATTGTTTGTTTTTAGCTTTTTTATCCAGCCAGTTGACCCGTAGCCAGTCAGCATAGGGTGTATCTTTATATTGCTCGAAAAAAGCCAGCACATCGGCTTCAGGCAGACTGGATAGTTTTTTGCGGTATTCCCTGTAGCGCAGGTAAGGCTGCAGGGGATAACCTTTGAGCTGGCGGTAATATTTGCGGTATTTTGAATACTGACCTTTTTTCAGGGTGCTTTCGGCTTTTAGAAAAATAGTGCGCTGTTTTTTATAACGATCTGAAATATCAATAGCCGGTTTTTTTTTGCTAGCGGCATACAGTGGACTTATGCTCAGGATAGACAATAGCAGTAGCAATCCCAGGCTAATGCAGTGTTTTATATTCAATGGCTTAGGCCTGTTTGTGGCGGGATGTGTGGTCATCAGGTCAGTTCTGTTAAAGTGAAATTCAGGTTCTTGCTGTAAGTATAGTATTATATGGCGATTATTTTCAGTAAGGAAAGGGTTTTTAATGTCCTTAATGCAACAAAAGGCGGATTCAATGCCCAATGTAAGCAATTTAACAACAACAGATATGCGCAAAGTCAGTCTGGCGCCCATGCTGGACTGGACCGATCGTCATTTTCGCTATCTGCTGCGCCTGGTTTCACACCATATGTGGTTATATACCGAAATGGTGACCACCGGAGCTATTTTATACGGGAATAACCTGCCCCGTTTTATGGGCTTCAGTGCTGAGGAAAAGCCCCTGTCCCTGCAGCTGGGAGGCAGTAACCCTGAAGAACTGGCTCGTTGCTGTGTGCTGGCTCAGGAGCAGGGTTATGATGAAGTTAATCTGAATGTGGGCTGTCCCAGTGACCGGGTTCAGTCCGGCATGTTCGGTGCCTGTCTGATGGCCAGACCGCAGCTGGTGGCAGAATGTGTGGCCGCTATGACAGAGAGTGTGGATATAACGGTTTCTGTAAAAACCCGTATTGGTATTGATTATGAAGACCATTATGAGCAGTTGCAGCAGCTGGTAGAGGCGGTCAGTGAAACCGGCTGCCGTTATTTTACCATTCATGCCCGTAAGGCCTGGCTGGAAGGACTGAGTCCCAAGGATAACCGGATCATCCCGCCGCTGCGTTATGACTTTGTGTATCAGCTCAAGCAGGATTTTCCTGAACTGCATATTACCATTAACGGCGGTATTAAAACTCTGGCGGATATGCAGAGGCATTTTGAACAGGTGGACGGGGTGATGATAGGCCGGGAGGCTTATCATAATACTTATCTGATGTCTGAGGTGGATTGTCTGTTCTATGGGGTAACAGAAGCCCCCCTAAGCCGAAAGCAGGTCATACAGGCATATGCAGACTATATTGAAACCCAGATGCAGCAGGGAGTGCCCCTGATACAGATGACCAAACATACCCTGGGTTTGATGCACTCCTGCCCGGGTGCTCGGACTTTCAGGCGTATTTTAAGTGAAAATGCCTGGAAAAAAGGCCAAGGGCCTGAATTATTGCTCCGGGCGGCAGAAGCGCTTGAATGTGACTGATTCAGGTGATAATTTAAAATAAAAAAAGGTTGTTCCACGCTTTAATGAGTGAGATTTTGTCCAAAATAGAACATACTCTGCTCATCAGGGATAGAGGTTTGCCTGATCTTCAGTTTGAAATAATCAGTATCCCGAATACCCCTGGCCCTTTTTCTTATTAAGCCAATACTGACATTGCCAGCTTCAATTCTGGCTGATGTCAGTTGATGTTTTGCATAATTGCAAATGCCATCTTTGTTTTTTTTCAGTGACTTTGCAAATGTTTTTAAATAAGTCATTTTGGTTTGTTCAGCAATGCTGCACCATAGTTCGAGTTCACTCTTCATGGCATTAACTTCTGTATTGTCCCATAAGGCTTGTAATTGCTCTTTCATCAAATAGAGTATGTTCAAATTCTGGTTTTCATTCAGTATGTTTTCTAATTGCCCTGATTGCTTCTCTGTCAGCTTCTGTTTGTTTTTTAACAACAGGTAATGACTGCCTTTGAGTAAATTTTTTCCTGCCGCATTGGCTTTTCTAAATTCAATCCTGCGCTGATTCTTGATCACATTTGAAAAGTTTTTTATAACATGAAATCGATCAAAAACCATATCCGCATTAGGCAGCATTTCTCTTACAGACTTTTGATAGGATGGACTCATATCCATAGCTACAGCCTCTATTTTTTCAGTGATTTCCTTCGGTATTATCTTTAAAAATGCACTAAAAACATCCGCAGTACGTCCTGTTTCTACACCAATCAAATGACCTTTCACCATGTCATAAATCACGGTCATATAATTATGGCCTTTTGCCCTGGCTACTTCATCAACACCAATATATTTTAAATCCTTTAAGTGTTCCGGCTCCAATGCCGGTAATGTCTTTTCCAGATAAGCCTTATCAATATTGTTAATGGTGTCCCAGCGAATATTCAGGTGTCTGGATACGGCCTGTATGCTCATATGACGACAAAGTCCGCTGTTCATATGGCAGAACCTTTGTATAAAACGGCAACC
>JANELJ010000394.1 GCA_024511395.1 Gammaproteobacteria bacterium
TGGTCTGGAAATTTGCAAGGTAATAAGGCTTATTTTACCAAAAACCTGCAAATTTAACACCCACAATTCGCAAATATTTCCTTATAAATCAATGTGCTATGATTTATTCAGGTCGGACTGCCTACATGGGCGAGAAAAAACTGGTGGGTATAATGCCAATCAGTGTGGCCAGAGAAAAACGCCATAATTTTAATGGCGTTAGTCCCATGGCATAACTGACAATATCATAAGGAATAACAGGAATTAAACGGGAAACTAAAAGCCCCCACATCAGCCAGGACTGAGATTTTTCCTGTTCTATATTTATCCTGTGGCCGGACAGGCGGCAAATAATATCGGCACCTAACATCCGGGTCAACAGAAAAGCAATAATAGCACCCAGCCAGGCTCCAATAATAATATAAATGCTTCCCCAAGTATGCCCATATACTGCTCCGGAGGCCAAAGCAACTGCGGCACTGGGCAGTAATTTAAATAAAATAGCAAAGGCCATTAAAAAAATAGTCAGGCCGATGCCCCAAGGGCCAACATTAAATATATTTAATATTGGCTGGTTTTGCACCTGGTTACAACGTTCCCGTGGCCACCAGAAGAAAAAGCAATGTTTACCTTAACAGATACCATAAAAACAGAATAAAACCGACAATAATACTGACTTCTATAATAATCCAGAGCATTTAACGGTAGCTTTTATTTTAAATGGCGGTTTATCTAGTACTGGTCTTAAAAGACGAAATAACAGGGACACTTTATATTCCCTCTCACTCTGGGAGAGGGGTAGGGTGAGGGGCTTTACTGAACATCCCTGATTAATACAAATGCACCACGTATATCACCTTTATGATATCCGCGAGCCTTATCATTTGGATACAGGGCAGATAATTTTGCGTCAACCGCGGGTAGCACCTTTTCGCCATGACAGTTTAAACACACCTGGCCGGTATCGATGGCTTTCATATAACGAAACTGCTTTTTACCATCCACTTTAACAATTTCACTGTATTCCATTTTCTTGGGTGATTCCCCTTTGGCCTTACGGGCTTCAAAGTCCTCCAACACTTTCTTCTGCCATTCAGTAGGGGCATTTTTGTCATTACGGGTTTTTAATGAGGTTCTGCTTAACTGGACACCATGTTCCTTGCTTACTGCTTCGGTAATTTTCATGGCTTTAGTATTACAGACCTCAATGCCATTGGCCGGCCCGCCTTTTTTAATCGCTGCTTTTAATTCGCCTTTTAAGGTTTTGCCAAATGCCTTAACGGTCTGGCGGCTTTCCTGAACTAACTGTTCCTTGTCATGTGCCATTGCAATGGTGGAAGAAAACAGTACTGCAGATACCAGTATAGATAGAGTAAGCTTTTTCATTGATTAAACCTCGTTTGAACATTAATTTAAACACTAAATAATACCCTGTATTATGATAATTTTACTGTTTAAGTGATGTGATATGAGTTACAGAAAACGTAATAAATTGAAAAAGTAATAATTAAAATCAGCTATGGGCTGATCATAGGTATGATCTTTAGGAGTTGAAATGAAGCCAATTTGATGATCAAATAGTTGTTATTCAGGCAATTATTTATCAACAAAAAGGGTTCAAATGAAAAGAACCCCATTATCAAAAAAA
>JANELJ010000174.1:0-1675 GCA_024511395.1 Gammaproteobacteria bacterium
ATGGTGGCGCTCAATCGCGCGGGGTTGCTTACATAATCCAGAAGGGTTTGACAAACCCTTCTGGACTTCATAGAATTTATACAAACCCTATGAATTCAAGCGCTTACGACTCACGTCGCACTTAGAACTTGTGGATAATACCAACAGCGAAAGAATCAGCATCCTGGAAATTACCCTGGCTGTTTACACCAGCAGAACCTTTATTACTAGAGTTTGCTGCACTCCAGGAAGTACTAGAGCTATTCTTTTCATTATCAGTCGTTGCATAAGCAGCATAAACTGTAGTACGCTTGGACATCTTATGGTCTAAACCAATAGACCACATATCGGCACCTGTGTCTTTACCACTATTAATGACTTTAGCACCGGCATTATCTTTCCAGTCATCATACTCATCACGGCTAGCATATTGTACTTTAAGCACATTGTTACCCATAGTATAAGAACCACCTAAACTCCAGATGCTGGTATCTTTTCCATCCAGACCTAATGCATTGGAGATATCAGTGTAAGTTGCAGCAACTTTAAAGTCACCAAACTTATAGGAAGCACCTGCACGCCATGCTGATTCATTTTCACAGTTAAATGCGCCAGGTGTAGTACCGCCAGCACCACAAGCTCCCGTACTGAAAGAACCATCACTATAATCAACATATGCAACACCAGCCAGTAATGGTCCATTATTATAGATGGCATTAAAAGTCCATGCACTGGAATCAGAATTATCACCACCTCGTGATACACCTTTATCATCCAATCCGGTAGATAAAGCATCGAATGAATAAGCAATAGTTGCACTAAAGCCATTCATATTTGGAGTAACATAAGCAGCAACATTATCTGCACGCTGATCAATTACTGATCCAGTATTCATATTACGCAGATCGCCAATTTTATCACCAAACATATCAAATTTACGACCCAGAGTCTTAAAAGGAGTATCCCATTTACCTACTAAAGCAGTACCCCAGTCACCGGATAAAGTAACAGCACGGTTACGAGTGCTCAGATCTTTAGAAGAACCGGAATCCATACCCACTTCCCATTCTATTAAGTAACCAACTTTCATGCCATTACCTAAATCTTCAGAACCCTTAATACCAATACGTGATGATCTGGAAGACAGGTTCCACTCGTCATATTGTGTATTCTTTACCTTAGTGCCTATAGGCACATAATTAGAACCATTATTGTCCTGATTTTCAACAGACAGATGAATCTTACCATACAGAGTCGGTCCGGCAGCCATAGCACTGGCAGGAGCGATAACGGCAGCAGCTACAGCAGCAGCTATTAGTTTTTTCATTTTCATTTCCTTAAAATTAGTTAAGAATTTAATCTTGTTTTGCTCTAGAAGAATCCACCAATTAAATATTGTTGTTTCTTTTAAAACAGTGTTTCACTGACGGTTTATAATTTAGTCTCTTTTTATCCAAAATGCAACAGCTATTTTTCAAAAAAAGACATTTTTTTGTTTCAAGTCAATAATTGCTAAGATTTTTAGTTATTTTTGTTGTTTTAACACAACAAAACAGTAAAAAACGAACAACTGAGATCACAAATCAAAAACTTAGGGATTTTTGTTTATAAGATAGTTAAACTTAATATATGTTTTTTGTTGTTTTGGCGCAAATTTAAAGCGTTCAGCGTTCAGCGTTCAGCGTTCAGCGTTCAG
>JANELJ010000174.1:1775-5058 GCA_024511395.1 Gammaproteobacteria bacterium
AGTGTTAAGTGTTAAGACAAATCTTTAATACCCACTGATTTACTGTCAAATAAAAAGATCACCAACAAAAAAATTTTTTATTGCAGGATATTTCTTTTTTGTAATTCCTGAAGCAGGTTTGAGTGCTTATTTTTATAAGGGTATTCCCTTTGATTTTGCCTGTTGATGAATACTCTGTTGCATCAGGTTAGGCGCTGATAGCACGATATCAACTTTTCTACCCTGTAAAAGGCGCATTAAACCGGCAGATAGCCTGGCAATGATCAGTGCCGGATTTTCTACCAGAGCGCTGGTTTCAATTAACAAATCGATATCCCCTCCCCTCTTGTTATCATCTGTGCGAGAGCCAAACAAATAAATTCTGGCGGAGGGATCCCACTGCTTTATTTTATCTTTTATTATTTGAATATTTGATTTAGAAAGGCGCATAACTGGTTTTAGTTTTCAGGGTTTGCAAATCTTATTAATGAGCAAGATGCTCATGTGCCCGGATTATATCCAGTTTTTAATATCATTATATCTCACTTCCTCGTATAAATGGGGCAAGTCTATTTTTTTATGTACTCAGCCAGTTTCTGATGAGACAGGGGGGTAAAATCGACAATGTCAAAAAACCAGGGCAGCGCAGTTATTCATTGAGCATGGCTGAGAGGCGGTTATTTTGTGATGCTCGATGCTTAGTCCCATAATGGCAATATCAACACCCGAACCTATACGGTAATTTCCTATAGTTCTTAAGACAAAAATTCCGCTCCATCTTTTAAAGTCGCAAAAAAAAGCCCCGGCGATTTCTCGCAGGGGCTTTTTCAGTACAGGCGGCAATAAACGATAAACGTTTGAAATACTCTGAGGTTTTAACGTTTGGAGTATTGTGGACGCTTACGTGCTTTGTGCAGACCAATTTTCTTACGTTCAACCTGACGGGCATCACGGGTTACGAAACCGGCTTTGCGTAGTGAGCTGCGCAGAGATTCGTCGTATTCAATCAGGGCACGGGTAATACCGTGACGGATGGCACCGGCCTGGCCGGTAATACCGCCGCCGGAAACATTGACCTTGATGTCAAACTTGTCCAGTAATTCGGTCAGTTCCAGAGGTTGACGAACCACCATTCTGGAGGTTTCGCGGCCAAAGAATACTTCGATTGGACGGTGGTTAATAGTAATTTCGCCTTTGCCCGGACGCAGATAAACGCGTGCGGAAGAACTTTTACGGCGACCTGTTGCATAATATTGAGTAGTCATAATTCTTCTGTTCCTGCGATTAAACTTCTAATGTCTTGGGCTGTTGAGCAGTATGTGGGTGCTCAGTACCGGCATAGACTTTCATTTTTTTATACATAGCACGACCCAGTGGGTTTTTGGGCAGCATGCCTTTAACCGCTGTCTCAATAACACGCTCAGGCGCTCTTTCGATCAACTTTTCAAAACTGATGCTCTTCAGACCGCCGGGATAACCGGTATGGTGATGATAGATTTTATCAGTTCTTTTATTACCTGACACGCGGACTTTTTCGGCATTGATAACAATAATGTAATCACCGGTGTCCACATGAGGTGTGTATTCTGGTTTATGTTTACCACGAAGACGTCTGGCAATTTCTGTTGACAGACGTCCCAGGTTTTTGTTTTCAGCATCAACGATATACCAGTCGCGCTGTACGCTTTCTGGCTTCGCACTAAATGTCTTCATTTTACTGCGCCTGTGTTTTGTACCGTGCTCCCCTGAACAACTCACCAATTAAGTTTCCCGGAAAACACATCTGTTTCAAAGAGCACGAGATTATACATGAGTTTATTGGTTTTAAAAAGTGTTTTTTGCAAAATAATTGGTGTAAATACAGGGCGGGAGCATACTTTTAATAATTCTCATTTAAACGCAAATACCGTATCCATTGACCGCACTCCTTGCTGAAGACGCCGTGAATCCATTCATGGATGGCTTTTCGACAGCAGGGACAATAAATGCAAGAGCAATTTATTGTCCCTGCTGTCGAAACTTCATCATAGCAGACCCCATTCCTGATACTCAGTTTAAAATGATAACGAATGTGATAATAACAAAACACTTTTTAAAAGCATTGGATTTGAAGAGGGGAGAAAAAAAGAAGGCGCAACTAAGGGGGGGGGAGCTGCGCCCTTTTAAAAAACCACCAAAGGAGGATGGAGGTATAACATAACTGCTGTCACATCATGTGAACAGTAATCAGTTGCATAATAATATACTGATATACCCTATATTTGTCAATGTAGTTTTTAATAAAAAGTGAAATTTATGCTAAATTGTGGGGAAATTATAGGGATTGTCTTACAAAAAGAGCAGCGTTCAGCAAAAAGCTTAACCCCCTTTTTTCTTCAGCCAAGCCAAATATGAAAATATTTAGTACCAACTTCAGGTAAAATTAAGTATCTCCCCAACTGACAAACCCTACCATTCAATCTATACTACCTACATTCTTAATTCCCTAACAAACCCAACCTGGAGTCACCATGGAAAAGGCCGATATTGGTTTAATTGGACTGGCAGAATCTGGCCCTGAATATTAATGATCACTGCTATCGTCTGGCCGTATTTAACCGTACCACATCCAGAGTAGATGATTTTATCAATGGTCCGGCCAAAGACACGCAGATTATAGGCACCCATTCCATAGAAGACTTTGTCAGCCGGGTCAATGCTCTGGAGGAGCAGGGGATAATCTATATGGGTACCGGTATTTCCGGTGGTGAAGAAGGTGCCGGACACTACGTTAAAATGGTGCATAACGGCATTGAATACGGTGATATGCAGTTAATCTGTGAGGCCTACCAGTTTATGCGTGAATGTCTGTCCCTGGACGTAGATGCTATTGCCGATATATTTAGCCGCTGGAATGAGGGCAAATTAAATTCCTATCTGATTGAAATTACCAGTCATATTCTCAGGGTTAAAGATTCTGACGTCCAGCCGCTGGTGGATAAAATTCTCGATACCACCGGGCAGAAGGGTACGGGAAATGGACGGCCATTAATTCACTGGAGCTAGGCATTCCGCTGACTCTGATTGGTGAAGCGGTGTTTGCTCGTTTTCTGTCGGCTCTGAAATCTGAACGGATCAAAGCGTCTAAAGTGCTAGCCGATCCGCAGTTGCAGTTGCAGTTGCAGTTGCAGTTGCAGTTGCAGTTTAATTTAACCTGAATTCTGGATAAGAACTAAAAAATATTGAACTAAATGCCTGTTTCTCGATCAGATCATTTAATGACCAAATCAAATGAATTTGAACAAGGAACAGGCAAGTGACTACT
>JANELJ010000395.1 GCA_024511395.1 Gammaproteobacteria bacterium
CTGGAAATTTGCAAGGTAATAAGGCTTATTTTACCAAAAACCTGCAAATTTAACACCCATAATTCGACAATATTTCCTTATAAATCAATGCTATATGTTTTATTCAGGGTGGACTATTTAGCCGTTGGAATTTTCTTAACGACAACACGACCATTCAGAGGCTGAACCGGACGGTTATTAGGATGTTTAAGCGCATACTGGAAAGCTTCTAACTGCAGCTTGTTTACATTGGAACGGGTCTGCATAACAATCCAGATCACCCCTTCAGTACAGGGTGGTGTAGTCAGAGAACCGCTATAACGGAAGTAGTTTTTAACCACCTTGTCACGTTCAAATAATTCCAGATCACGAACGCCGGAACGTTTGGTTTCACCCACATTAAAGGGCATATTTTTTAATAAGGCATCCAGTGCGGTATTAGCTGGTCCTGGGCGGTAAAGCAGAGAAACTACGGCAATCTGATTATCTTCACTGACATGCACAAAGTGGGCTTCCAGGGGATAGGAAGTACCGTCTATCCTATGTTCGCTGGGGGTGTGAAAGTGAAACTGCTTGAGAAAATAAGGTTTTTCATCAATAGTGATTTTACCGCCGGAACGGATATTGACCTGAATAGTATGACCATTATTAACAATATTTTCCGGTACTAACATATTATATTCAAAGCGAATACCTTTTAGTTTTGAAGGTACTGCCGTACTGATATTGATAGGCGACTGGTTTTTACCTTCATGGCACATTCTGTACTCATCCGATAATAAGGCCCAGTATTTAGGCCCTGTTCTGTCTTGGTAAGACCACTTCGCATGTTCTGCTACTTGCTCAGCTCCAGCAGTCTCGGCTTCGGCGGCCTGCTCTTTGGCAACAGTCCATGCAGGTAAAGCAATAAGTGCTGATATCAGCAGAAAACCAAGTGGTTTTAAGGCTGTTAGTTTCATATAAATTTCCTGTGATTGGTCAAAAGAATTAGTTCATTAGCGTTAACTATAAGTGAAAGCGGAGTGATTTTCATCCAAATTTCTATAATTTTAAGATAAAAAATGATTATTAACTTTGCTTTCTGAAATTCTGTTCTATACTTAAGTTAATAACCAACTTAGGGGCTTGGTTATTTTCACGATGGAATATGGACAAATAATGGAGAAAAACAATGTACGACACAGTCAATATGGTACGCATTACCGGCTTGAACCCCGAGTAAATTGAAGAACGGGCTAAAGCCATTGGCATCCAGCTGACCGATGAACACTGGGACGCGATTAAGTTTATCAGAAACTTCTATGATTATCATGAAGATGAAGAGCTGGAAGTGCGGGATTTTAATAATGCCATTAAAGGAAAATACGCCGATAAAGGAGGTCTGCAGTACCTGTACCAGTTATTTCCCGATGGACCGGTGGACACACTGACCCGGCTTGCAGGTATCAGCGAAATAAAAAATACTCGTAACCCGGCTCTGGGTGTAGGCAGATGTATTAATAACCCTGTATCGATAAGGGTTAGGTAGTTCAACCTGAATAATACCGTTTTAAGCCTGACTTCAAGCCAGGTTTAAAGCAGCTGATTGCCCCGGTTTGATAAAAGACCCCATCAAACCGGAAATAATTTTGAGCCACAAAAGCCGG
>JANELJ010000175.1 GCA_024511395.1 Gammaproteobacteria bacterium
GGTTCTCTGATTGCCTATTGTCATAAAAAAGACAAGCCGACAATCAGAATAGATGAGAGTGATATGAAAACTCTCTGTATTTAGGTAAATGACTGGGTTCTTATCCAGATCTCAGGTTAACCTAGCTTCATCATGATATATCCAGACCGCTTCCTGATGACATTACTCAGGCCGATATCTGGATTGATCGTGCCGTCCTTCATTTTCTACTAGAAGAGACAGATATTCAGGGCTACTTTGCCAACCTGCACTCTGCAATAACACAGGGCGGATATGTATTATTAGCAGAATTTTCAACGAAGGGCGCCTCCAAATGCGCAGGTCTTGAACTTCATCGTTATTCCATCAAAGAAATAACAGAACGTATGGGTAGCGGGTTTAAACTCATTAAGCATGAGGATTATACCTTCATCAATCCATTAGGCGATCCCCGGCCCTATATTTATGCCCTGTTTAAAAAACGAAATGATTAACCTGCCTATTAAATTAACTCATAACTAATATTGACAAACAGCATATTGCCCCTGTTTCAGGGGAAAACATCTACTTACAGGCGGAAAACTGTTAAAATACCGGGCTTTCAAAATCAATACGGTTATATTAATGGTTGACACGTCTATCGCCCGCTCCAAACGGTTTTCACCGTTAGAAAAGCAGTTAAAAGAACGCATTCTGTTTCTTGATGGTGCCATGGGTACTATGATTCAGGGCTTTGGTCTGGATGAAGCCGACTATCGGGGTGAGCGTTTTAAGGACTGGCCCAGTGATCTGAAAGGCAATAACGACCTGCTGTCAATTACCCAGCCGCAGATCATTAAATCCATCCATAGCCAGTATCTGGAGGCCGGCGCTGATATTATTGAAACCAATACCTTCAGCTCCACTACCATTGCCATGGCCGATTACCAGATGGAGCCGCTGGCCTATGAGCTTAATGAGGCCTCTGCCCGAGTGGCTCGTGAAGCCGCCGATGAAGCAGAACAGCAGGACGGCAAACCTCGTTATGTCGCCGGAGTTTTAGGCCCCACTAACCGTACTGCCAGCATGTCGCCCGATGTCAATGATCCGGGCTTTCGTAATATCAGTTTTGATGAACTGGTGGATGCCTACTATGAAGCCACTAAGGGGCTGGTGGACGGCGGCGCGGATATTCTGCTGATTGAAACTATTTTTGACACCCTCAATGCCAAGGCAGCGGTGTTTGCAGTTAAACAGTATTTTGATGATCATAAAATTGAATACCCTATTATGATCTCCGGTACCATAACCGACAAATCCGGCCGTACCCTGTCCGGTCAGACCACCGAGGCTTTTTATAATGCCCTAAATCATGCCGATCCTATTTCCATTGGTCTGAACTGCGCTCTAGGTGCGGATGAACTGCGCACCTATGTGGAAGAGTTATCCCGTATTGCCACCTACGCCGTATCGGCTCACCCTAATGCCGGACTGCCTAATGAGCTGGGCGACTACGATGAGTCTCCGGAAGTCATGGCTGAACAAATTGAAGAATGGGCCGCTTCCGGTTTTTTAAATATTATCGGCGGCTGCTGCGGCACCACCCCGGATACCATTCGTGCCATTAAGGCCGCTGTTGAACAACACCCGCCGAGAAAAGCACCTGAAGATGATCACCAGTTACGCCTGTCCGGTCAGGAAGCCTTTAATATTAATGACGACTCCCTGTTTGTTAATGTGGGTGAACGGACAAATGTCACCGGCTCAGCCAAATTTCTGCGCCTGATTAAGGAAAAAAACTACGAAGAAGCCATTTCAGTTGCTCAGGATCAGATTGAAAACGGTGCCCAGATCATCGACATCAATATGGATGAAGCCATGCTGGACGGCAAGGCAGCCATGGTTCGTTTTCTTAACCTGATTGCTGCGGAACCGGAAATTGCCAAAGTCCCCATTATGGTGGACTCCTCCAAGTGGGAGGTCATTGAAGCCGGTCTGAAATGCATACAGGGCAAGGGTATTGTCAACTCCATCAGCCTTAAGGAAGGTAAGGAGAAGTTTGTCGAACACGCCCGACTGATCCGCCGTTACGGCGCTGCCGCTATTGTAATGGCCTTTGATGAAGACGGTCAGGCTGATACGCAGCAACGCAAGGTGGACATCTGCACCCGTTCTTATGAAATCCTCACTCAGGAAGTCGGCTTTCCGCCAGAAGATATTATTTTTGACCCCAATATCTTTGCCGTAGCCACGGGTATTGAAGAGCATAATAACTACGGCGTGGACTTTATTGAAGCCACCCGGATTATTAAGCAGACTCTGCCCTATGCCAAAGTTTCCGGCGGAGTGTCCAATGTATCCTTCTCATTTCGTGGTAATAACCCAGTTCGGGAAGCCATTCACGCGGTCTTTTTATACCATGCCATTCAGGCCGGTATGGATATGGGCATTGTTAATGCCGGACAACTGGCCATTTATGATGATATTCCCAAAGAATTAAGGGATCGGGTCGAAGATGTGGTTTTAAACCGCAGCCCCGATGCCACCGATGCCCTGCTGGAGATTGCTGAAAAATATCGTGGTGAATCGATTGGCGGCGGTAGCAGCGGCCCGGATACCCAGTGGCGTGAATTACCGGTAGCCAAACGCCTAAGTTATGCCTTGGTCAAAGGTATTACCAGCCATATTGAAGAAGACACTGAAGAAGCCCGGCAGATGTTTGCAGAGCCCATTGAAGTCATTGAAGGTCCCCTGATGGACGGCATGAATGAAGTGGGCGACCTGTTCGGCAGCGGTAAAATGTTCCTGCCCCAGGTGGTTAAGTCTGCCAGGGTCATGAAAAAGTCCGTAGCTTACTTGATGCCCTATATTGAAGCCCTGAAAGAAAAGAACCGTCAGGCCAGTGATACTTCGGACATGACCAGCAATGGCAAGATCCTGATGGCCACTGTTAAGGGTGATGTCCACGATATTGGTAAAAATATTGTCGGGGTGGTGCTGCAGTGTAATAACTTTGAAGTGATTGATATGGGCGTAATGGTGCCCACAGCGGATATTTTACAGAAAGCCAAAGACGAAAATGTGGATATTATCGGTCTGTCCGGCCTGATCACACCATCTCTGGATGAAATGGTGCATATTGCCAAAGAAATGCAGCGCCAGGGCTTTACTACACCCATTATTCTGGGCGGTGCCACCACCTCCAGTATCCATACTGCAGTTAAAATTGCACCGGAATATGAACATGCCGTGATCCACGTCAGTGATGCCTCCCGTGCCGTGGGAGTCAGCCAGAGCCTGTTATCCGATACCCTGAAAGACGACTATATTAAAGCGGTAGCCGATGAATACCAAGCCATTCGTGATGCCCGGGCTAAAAAAGGCACCAAAACCAACCATGTACCCATTGCTCAGGCCCGTGCCAATAAACCTCCCTTTGACTGGTCTGGTAACTATCAGCCGACTAAACCCACATTTTTTGGTACCCGGGAAATTATCGATTACCCTTTAAGTGAATTAAAAGAGCGCATAGACTGGGGACCATTTTTCCAGACCTGGGAGCTCAAGGGACGTTTCCCGGCCATTCTGGATAATGAAACCTATGGTCCGGAAGCCCGCAAGGTCTATCACGATGCCCGGGAAATGCTGGACAGAATTATCAGTGAAAAGTGGCTGCAGGCCAATGCCATTATTGGCTTTTACCCGGCCAATACCGTCAATGACGATGATGTTGAACTTTATACCGATGATGAGCGCAAGCAGGTATTAACCACTTTCCACTTCCTGCGTCAGCAGATGAAACAGCCCAAGGGCCGCTACAACCAGTGCCTAGCGGATTTTGTTGCCCCTAAAGACAGTGGCATTAAAGATAACCTGGGTACCTTTGCCGTCACCACTGGCATTGGTATTGAAAAACATTTACTGGAATTTGAAAAAGAGCATGATGATTACCGTTCCATTATGCTTAAATCCCTAGCCGATCGGCTGGCCGAAGCCTTTGCTGAAAAATTGCATGAACTGGTACGTAAACAGTACTGGGGCTATGCCGCCGATGAAACTCTGGATAATGAAGCCCTGATCCAAGAAAAATACCAAGGGATCCGCCCTGCACCCGGTTATCCAGCCTGTCCTGATCATACCGAAAAAGGCATACTCTGGGATTTAATGGATATTAAGGACAAGGTCGGTATTGAACTGACTGAAAGTTATGCCATGATGCCGGCGGCGGCTGTTTCCGGGATGTATTTTTCTCATCCTGAATCAAAATATTTCGGCACCGGAAAAATCCATAAGGATCAGGTCGAGGATTATGCCCGCCGTAAAGGCATGACCCTGGAACAGGCCGAACACTGGCTCTCCCCTGTGCTGGGCTATTAGCATTACCAGGAACAGTTAATGCCGGATATTTAACCATGTCTGCGCTCGGTGCAGTGTATTAACGCTCTCAGGGAAATACCAATGAGTACTCTGTATTATATCCATGATCCCATGTGCAGCTGGTGTTATGCCTTTAAACCGGTTTATCAGGTACTGCTAAAGCAACTGCCCGATTTTGTGTCCAGCGTCAGCCTGCTGGGCGGACTGGCTCCAGATACTGACCAGCCCATGTCCCTGGAAATGCAGCAGCAGTTAAAAGCCACCTGGCAGCGAATTGAGCAGCAAGTACTCGGCATCCGCTTTAATTATGACTTCTGAGAGCAGGCTGAACAAACCCGACTGCGCCGGGCTACTTAGTCCGACCTGAATAAATCATAGCACATTGATTTACAAGGAAATATTGGCGATTATGGGTGTTAAATTTGCAGGTTTTTGGTAAAATAAGCCTTATTACCTTGCAAATTTCCAGACCAAAATGAAGCCAGAGAAACAGCCAAAAATACCTCAGGAAGACCTGTTCAGGATGCGCCTTGAAAACATGCTGGACATAAACCATGAGTTGATTAAGTTATCAAAACATATAGACCGGGAAAGTCCTGATAAAGAATGGGGCGCTCTGTTTGTATCCACTAAAGGTGTTCCTGCCATTCGTACCCGTTTGATTGCAGGATTGCATTACCTGAAACACCTGCATGATTTAT
>JANELJ010000026.1 GCA_024511395.1 Gammaproteobacteria bacterium
CTTAATTTGATTGCCCTAAAATTTTTAAGACAGGTTTGAAAAAAAGTAACAACGAATGAACGCTTATTTCTGCAAACTCAGCGCTGCTCTATAAACCCCTTTCTTCCTCTCCCCCGTAATCTTCACCGTCAACTTCACCGCCTGCTTCAAAGACAGTTCTGCCATCAGTAAACATAGAATTTGTTCGGTTTCCGGGCTGATTTCTTTTGTCTGGGGTTTGCTGCAGCCTTGGACTACCAGGACGATTTCGCCTTTTTGCTGATTGGGGTCGGCTTTAACCCAGGCCAGCAGGTTTTCTGTGCTGTCATTGCGTATGGTTTCAAAGGTTTTAGTGAGTTCTCTGGCCAGTACTACCACTCGATCAGGGCCTAAGGCCTCACATAGATCCGCAAGGGAATCGACTATACGATGCGGAGTTTCATAAAACACCATGGTTCGGGTTTCATTCTGATAGCTTTGGTAAAAGCTTTTTCTGGCGCCTCTTTTTGAAGGAACAAAACCCTCGAAACAGAACCGGTCGGTCGGCAAGCCCGCAGCAGACAGGGCAGTAATCATGGCTGAAGGTCCGGGCACGGGGGTTACCTGAATACCGGCTTCATGGGCCAGTTTCACTAGGTGATAGCCCGGATCACTCACCAGCGGAGTACCGGCATCTGAGATCAGGGCAATGTTTTTACCCGCTGTTATAGACTGAATCACCTTTTCAGCAGACTGATGTTCATTATGTTCATGCAATGCTATACAATGCGTGTTAATATCGTGCTGTTTTAACAGATAACCGCTGTGGCGGGTATCTTCAGCAGCAATCAGGTCAACCTGCTGCAGGGTCGAAATTGCTCTGGTTGAGAAGTCCTGGAGGTTTCCAATCGGTGTGGCAACAATATATAATCGACCCGAATATTTCCGGCTCTCTGTACTATTATTATCAGCAAAACGAGTATCAACAAAACAAGAGTCATCAACCAGATAAGAGTCTGTTTCCGTCATTAAATTAACCTGTTAACTATCAATTAGCCATCAATGTCCAGATTATACCAATTTATTTCCTTCGCCGTTGTAATAATTATTCTTGGCCTGAGCGGCTGCAGCGGTAGCCATCCTGTTAAAAAGCCGGGGGAATATCCAGCTCAGACACAGCCACTGGACAGCAGCACTATTGCTCAAATGAGTGTTATCCAAAAGCTGAACCATGCTGAACGGTTGTTTGAAAGCGCCCTGTCCGCTCCAACCACGCAGAAAAACGCTCAGCTTTCCAATGTCCTGCTGGTCTGCAGCCAGGTGCTGACAGCAACAGAATTAACAGAACAACAGCTTGATTATACCCTGCAGCTGACAGCCAAAATTATGTCTCATCTGGAAAAAGCGGTACTGACCACAGAGCAGAACAATATCTACCTGTTAACCCAGGCTGCCGTCAGCCTGAAAGAATACCAGGCCAGAAGAACCCTGGAATTATTAAATACGGTTAATTTTACCCGGCCTGAGCAGCTTCAGACTCTACACAAGCTAAAAGCTATGGCTCTGTTTCAACTGGGACAGAAAACCGATGCCATTAAAGAGCTGATTATTCGTCAGCAGTACCTGAGTTCACAACAACAGAAACTGGACAATCAGAACCTGACCTGGAGCTATGCCAACAGCTTGGTCAGTTATCAAATCGAAACTTCCGACAAATTAAACGATAATGAGCGGATTTTTAACGGCTGGCTGGAACTGGCTCGTATTTTTCATGACTCCCGTGATCCTGATACTCTGAATCATGGTATTAACTTCTGGCTGCAGAATTATTCCGGGCACCCGGCTGATCGGGTATTTATCCAGCAGATTTTACAGGCTCGGCAAAACTCACTGCTTAATATTCAGCAAATTGCGGTTTTGCTGCCCTTACAGGGTAAGCTGGCCAAACCGGCGCAGGCCATCCGGGACGGTATTCTGGCTTCTCACTATCAGTCACCCTTAAGCCATAGCCTGCAAATACAGTTTTATGATACCAGTACCGATCATATCTGGCTGACCTACCAGGAAGCCGTTGATAACGGTGCTGACTTTATTATCGGCCCGCTGGCCAAAAGCAACCTGGAAGTACTAGCTGAAGCACCTGAACTGAACACCCCGACTCTGGCACTGAACAGTCTTGAAAATACTTCTGAGACTAACCTGAAAGGGGTTAAGAACCTTTACCAGTTTGGCCTGTCACCCGAATCAGAAGCCCGCCAGGTGGCCAGAAAAGGACGGCTGGATGGCTACTATTACACAGCCATTATTGCGCCTGACAGCCACTGGGGTAAACGGATGCAGTCTGCCTTTAAACTGCAATGGGAAAATTCCGGCGGTATTGTGGTAGCTTCTGCAGCCTATGATCCCCAGGCCCATGATTTTTCCGCCACCATTAAAAGTCTGCTCAATATCGACCAAAGTGAATCCCGCAAGAAACAGCTCAGCCGTACCATTGGCCGGAAAGTAGAATTTACGCCCCGACGCCGGCAGGACATTGATATGCTGTTTATGGCGGCTTTTCCCAGACAGGCCAAACAGATCCCGTTGCAGATAATATATCATCATGGCGAAACCATTCCGGTATATTCCACAGCTCATATTGTCAGTAGTTACCACAGCCCTAAACAGAACATTGATATGGACGGCGTACTGTTTTCTGATATGCCCTTCTTACTGGGTGTCAAACAGGATGCCGTCAGCCTGCTGAGCAGCAATTATCCAAACACATTGTATAAGCGCCTGTTTGCCATGGGCGCAGACAGTTATCAGATAGCCCCCATGGTTAAATATCTGCAGACCAACCCTGCTGAATCCTATCCCGGTGATACCGGCCAGATGACGATAGACAACAGCGGTCATATTATCCGCAGTATGCCATGGGCCACCTTTGAGCAGGGTAATGTTATGCTGCTTAATGCAGAATAATATATGGATAACTAACCAGTAACTATAGCTAAACGGAATTATGCTAAGTTTTATCAGGGATAGAAATAAGAAAGGCCAGGCGGCCGAGGACATTGCCAGTCGTTACCTGCAAAAACAGGGACTGGTATCTGTTGACAGTAATTTTTTTTCCCGACGTGGTGAAATTGATCTCATCATGAGGGATAATGACTACTTGGTTTTTATTGAAGTCAGATACCGCAAACAAACAGATTATGGTCATCCACTGGAAACCATTACTTATAGCAAACAACAGAAAATTCTTAAAACCGTGCAATATTTCCTGTTAAAACATCCCGAATTTAGCAGCCTGCCCTGCCGTATTGATGCCGTTGCAATTTCTGGCGGAAAATATCAAGATACAGAAGAAAATATTGAATGGATTAGAAATGCCATTGAATTGTGCTAAATTTATTGAAGGATATTATTTCCGATGAGCCTGTCCCGGATTGAAACTATTTTTAAGACCAGTATTGCCGTTAAACAGGCAGCTCTGGACTGTCTTGCACAGGACATACTTAAAGCCAGCGAGAAAATGGTTCAGTGCCTGCTTAATGAGGGCAAGATCATGGCCTGCGGCAACGGCGGTTCGGCAGCTGATTCCCAGCATTTTACTTCAGAACTGGTTAACCGTTTTGAAGCTGAGCGCCCGGCATTACCGGCCATTGCCCTGACTACAGACAGTTCAGCAATTACTTCTATTGCCAATGACTACCAGTACGATGAAGTGTTTACCCGTCAGATCCATGCACTGGGCCGGGAGCCCGATGTATTACTGGCTATCAGTACCAGCGGCCAGTCCAATAGCATAGTACAGGCCATTGCCGCTGCTCACGAACGGGAAATGTCGGTTATTGCCTTAACCGGTAAAGATGGCGGCCCCGTTGCTCTGGAGCTGGATGACAATGATATAGAGTTAAGGGTGCTTTCGGAGCAGACCGCACGTATTCAGGAAACCCATATTACCATTATTCATGCGCTTTGTGATCAAATTGATTTTCAGCTTTTTGGTGCACAGCTTTAGCACTAAACATTTTTTCAAGGACAGCAATATGAAACCTTTTTCAACAACTATTGTTTTATTATCCGTTTTTTTACTTGGCAGTAGCTGGCTGTTGTCAGGCTGTACTGCTGCTGTTGTAGGCGGTGCCGTGGCCGGTACATCCGTAGCCCTAGACAAACGCACCACCGGTGATTATGTTGAAGATCAGAATATTAAAACCAAGTTTGCCCATTTGTTCTATGAGGACAAGGAGCTCAGTGAACATACCCATGTCAATGTCACCAGTTATAACCGTCAGGTTTTAATTACCGGCGAAGTGCTTAATTCCAGACAACTACAGCAACTGACTGACATTGCTCACCAGATAAAAAATGTACGTCATGTATTTAATGAGGCTGTCGTCGGTATTCCAACCGACATGTCCTCCCGCACCAATGATTCCTATATCACCAGTAAGATTAAAACCTCTATCCTTGCCAATATACAGGAACTCGATGGTGCCCAGGTCAAGGTGGTCACTGAAAACAGTGTAGTATTTCTGATGGGCCTGGTGACCCGTGAACAGGCGGATAAAGTGACTGAAATAGCCCGAACCACTGATGGCGTCAAAAAAGTTGTCAAACTGTTTGAATACCCTAATCCTAATGACAAGCGTATCTGACCTGTTCCCCCTGTGAGTGCAAGCAAGCCGCAATTTATACAGGCTCTTAAACACAGTTTTTCATCGGAAGACTATCGGGTGGAACCTTCTCAGTGCTGGGCTTACGGCTATGATAACAGTCGCCTGCATGCCCTGCCTGATGCGGTGGTTTTTGCCCGTGATCATCAGCAGATACAACAACTGCTAAAACTCTGCCGGGACTTTCAGATCCCTGTTATCAGCCGCGGAACCGGCACTGGTACTACCGGCGCTACCGTTCCTGTTCATGGCGGGGTCATCCTTTCATTTGAACATATGAACCGAATCATCCGGGTGGATCCGGACAACCGTTTATTAATTGCCCAGCCCGGTGTGACCAATGATGCCATTCAACAGGCAGCCGCTGAGCATGGTTTTTTCTGGCCGCCTGATCCCACCAGCAGTGCAATCTGCACACTGGGCGGTAATCTGGCCTATAACTCGGCCGGACCCAGGGCAGTAAAATACGGCACTACCCGGGACAATACACTTGGGCTGACTCTGATAACAGGTAAAGGGGAAACTCTGCATACCGGGGTTAAAACCACTAAAGGCGTTGTCGGTTATGACTTAACTCGCTTAATAATTGGCTCTGAAGGTACTCTGGGGATCATCACTGAGGCTATTTTAAAATTAACACCATTGCCTGAAACCCGACGTACCCTGCAGATCATCTATAACTCCATGCAGGGTGCGGCTGAAGCGGTTGCCGCTATTATGGCACAGCCCATTATTCCCTGTGCCCTGGAATTTATTGATAAACAGGCCATTGACATGATCCGTGATTATGCTTCCATTCTTTTACCGGTTAATGCCGGCGCTATGTTAATGGTTGAACTGGATGGTCGTCATAACTCCGTTGATGATGGCCTGTCCGCCATAATCAATACAGCCCGTAATAATGCCTGCCTGGAAATTAAACAGGCTGCTTCACAGGATGAGATTAATGCCTTATGGGAAACCCGTAAGGCCCTGTCACCAGCACTGAGAAAAATTGCTCCTAAAAAGATTAATGAAGATGTGGTGGTTCCGGTTTCCCATATACCTCAGCTTATTACCGGACTGGAACAGCTATCAAAAAAGTACAGTATTCCCATAGTTAATTTTGGTCATGCTGGAAATGGCAATATTCATGTTAATCTGTTAACCGATCCGGATAATAAAAGCATGCAGGATACCGTACTGGAATGTCTGGACGAAGTTTTTACTCTGGTTTTAAAACTGGATGGCACACTGTCCGGCGAACATGGTATCGGGCTGGTTAAAAAATACTATGTAGGCAAGGAACTGGACAAGGTCAGTCTGGATTATATGCAGGCTATAAAGCAGGTATTTGATCCGGATAATATTTTAAATCCGGGAAAATGTTTTCCAGGTTAGATTGGTGTATCTTTAAAACATTTACGCGGGCAGGATGCCCGCAATTCCCATCTAGGTGAATCATTTCACCAGTGTAAGGTGTGGCTTGGAACTGTCATCTTTCTGGGGTTTGCCATCGGTGGGTGTTGGCGTATCAGGGCCATCATCTATACCTTCTTCAGGAAACATCATACCACGGCCATTTTCCTTGGAATACAGTGCCAGTGCTGCCATAACCGGAACATTAACATGCATAGGTTTACCACCAAAGCGGGCATTAAAACTCACAGCATCGTTGGTCAGTTCCAGATCTTGGGTCGCCGTCAGGCTGATATTAAGAATGATTTTGCCATCCTGAACATGTTCAAGCGGCACAATAACCCCTTCTGTATTGGCATCAACCAGCAGATAGGGAGTCTGATCATTATCGATCAGCCAGTCATAAATGGCACGTAATAAATAAGGACGGCTTGGTGTCATTCTATTTTCTCTTTAACTCCTGAAAGTGTCTTTAGAGTATTATTTAAAGTTCAGGAAATCGCTTCCATATCTTCTTCAACTTCTGACAGGCTCTGTTGAAAAGACTCTCTTTCAAATATCCGCTGAGCATACTGTTTAACCGCATTGGCTTCATCGGGCAGTTCAATGCACATTTCGTTTAAACGCCATAAAATAGGCGCAATGGCACAGTCCACCAGGGTAAATTCATCAGACATAAAAAATGGTTTCTGTTCAAATACCGGGGATATAGTGGTTAAACTTTCACGTAATTCCTTACGTTGTTTGACACTCTGCTTATCGGTTTTACCAATTAGTTTTTCTACCAGCGGATCCCAGTCTTTTTTTATACGGATCAACAGCATCTTTAACTTGGCGCGATTAACCGGATCAACTGGCATTAAAGGGGGATGTGGAAAACGCTCATCCAAGTATTCCATTATCAACTGAGCATCGTATAACACCAGATCACGATCCACCAGAGTCGGAGCCGTGTTATAAGGGTTCAGATCAAGCAGATCTTCCGGAAGATTGTCAGGATCCACATTAACAATTTCATGATTAATGCCTTTTTCTGCCAACACCATTCTTACTCGATGACTCAAAAGATCATTTCCATCAGAAAAAAGGGTCATAATTGATCTTCTATTTGTAAGTTGAGTCATAGTTCCTCCATCGGAATTCATAAACGCAAAAAGGAGGCAATACAGCCTCCTAATTATAGTGACTTCAACCTTCCTGAATTGGGGCAGTAAAGCCCGAATTCAATAGGGTCTATTGTAAATCGTTGTTAGTGGACACCTTTCCAGTAATCTTTCTTCATTGCATAGGCAAATCCGAATAATACGACCAGAAAGATCAGTACATAAACACCCAGAGATTTACGATAACTCTGATTAGGTTCACCCATATAAGACATATAGGCCACCAGATCATTAATCATGGCATTAAACTCTTCAGGTGTCATGGTACCCTGTTCAACCACTTCTGTACCCACGATCACTTTTTCACCATCATGGTCTTCAATAAGCGGCTTTTTAACACCTTCCTGCTTCCAGAAGATATTAGGCATGCCCACATCTTTGAAGACAATATTATTATGACCAGTGGTTTTAGAAGGATCGGCATAGAAACCTTTCAGATAACTGTATAACCAGTCAACACCACGGGAACGGGCTACCAGAGATAAATCCGGTGGCACCGCACCAAAAGCCTGTTTGGCGTATTCCGGTGTCATCACTGCAGTCATGGTACTACCGAACTTGGTGCCCAGATGATTAAGATTACCCATCACCTGTTCTTCGGTCATGCCCAAGTCAGTGGCTACACGGTTAAAACGAACATATTTGGCAGAATGACAGCTCAGGCAATAGTCAGTAAAGACCTTAACACCGCGCTGCAGTGAAGCTTTATCGTCAACATTGATGCTGGCTTTTTCCAAATGCTCTCCGCCACTAGTCAATACCAGACCAGTACTTGTCATTGCTACAAAAGTTAGCAGAATCAGGATTGTTTTTTTCATTTCATTGTCACCCTTTCTGGAACTGGTTTATTCGTTTCCATCTTCGTGTAGAAAGGCATCAACAGGAAGAAGGCAAAATAGTAAATGGTACAGATTTGCGCCACTAGGGTACGCATATCAGTAGGTGCTTTGGTACCTAAATAACCCAGAGTAATAAATGCAACTACAAATAATGCCACCAGAATCTTGTACCAGCCAGCACGATAACGGATGGATTTAACAGGGTTACGATCCAGCCAAGGCAGGAAGAACAACACGACAATTGCTGCGCCCATGGCTATTACACCAGGGAAAGCCGAACCGGCAATACTTGGAACCGCACGCAGTATCGAGTAATACGGGGTGAAGTACCAGACCGGTGCAATATGTTCAGGTGTCTTCAATGGGTTAGCAGGCTCAAAGTTAGCATGCTCCAAGAAGTAGCCGAACATTTCCGGAATAAAGAATACTACTCCAGCAAAGAACATCAGGAATACTACAACACCAACAATATCTTTTACAGAATAATAAGGATGGAATGGAATGCCGTCTCTGGGGATGCCGTTTTCATCTTTATTTTTCTTGATTTCAACACCATCAGGGTTATTGGAACCGACTTCGTGCAGGGCAATAATATGTGCCACAATAAGGCCAATCAGAATCAGCGGAATGGCAATAATATGTAAGGAGAAGAAACGGTTCAGGGTTGCATCACCAATTACAAAGTCACCACGAACCCAGATACCTAGGTCTTCACCTACAAAGGGAATAGCACTGACCAGATTAATAATTACCTGTGCACCCCAGAAGGACATCTGACCCCAAGGTAACAGGTATCCCATAAAGCCTTCAGCCATCAGAGCCAGGAAAATCAGTACACCAAAGATCCATACCAGTTCACGGGGCTTTTTATAAGAACCGTAAATCAGGCCACGGAACATGTGCAGGTAAACAACAATAAAGAATGCTGATGCACCCGTTGAATGGAAATAGCGGATTAACCAGCCCCATTCCACATCGCGCATAATATTCATTTCTACTGACTGGAATGCCAGTGCCGTATCCGGCTTGTAAAACATGGCCAGGAAAATCCCGGAAAGCACTTGGATAACCAGTACCATAATGGCCAGTGAGCCGAAAAAGTACCAGAAGTTAAAGTTTTTAGGTGCATAGTATTTTGACAGATGTTCTTCCCACATCTTTGTCAGAGGGAAACGGGCATCAACCCATCCCATTAAATCATTGACTCTTTGTCCCATTATGCATTACTCCCGTCTTGACCTATTAGGATCACTGTATCGCTCTTGAAATAATATGGCATGATTGGCAGGTTCTTTGGAGCCGGCATGGATTTGCGAACCCGACCAGCAAGGTCATAAATAGAACCATGGCAAGGGCAGAAATAACCACCTTTCCAGTCATGTCCAAGGGAACCAGCAAACGGGTTATTTAAGTCGGGCACATATTTCGGTGCACAACCCAAGTGAGTACACACCCCTTCCATAACAATAACTTTACGGTGACTGTCATAAGAACGGGTTGGGTTCTTACAATAGTCAGGCTGGGTAGACATTTCGGAATCCGGATCAGCAAGCATCTCAGTATCTGTTTCCAATACCTTGATATTCTCGTCTGTTCTGTTTAGAACGTAAACCGGCTTACCTCGCCACTCTACCGTGATCATTTGCCCTTCTTCAATTTTGCTGATGTCAACCTGCACTGGAGCACCGGCTGCTAAAGCTTTAGCGCTGGGTTTCCAAGATTTGATGAAGGGTACAGCTACAAAACCGGCACCAATGGCACCCACCACCGTAGTGGAAACAACCAGAAAGCGACGTTTGCTATTATTTACAGCATCTGTACTCATTAACTTAACTCCCAAATTTAAGAAATTTTCCCACCCGAAATAACTTCAGTTTTTTATAAATCATTTTGTAAAAAACCTTAATAATTAGTAAGGATTTCTTAATTCGATACCAAAAAAATTTGCTACATTTTCTTAAAAGATGAGCATAATATCAAGTACAATTTCATTATTTACTAATTAACCTGATATTTATCATAAACGTGTCGACAAAATACCGGAATTTTCAAGAATTTAAATTTTAATTGCTATTTCTAAATAGTCTTGATTTCACCTGAGTTGTTGCATTTTACAATAGCTGCCCCCCTTTTTAAGGTGAATTTCGAGCTAAAAAAACGACTCCGGAAACTTTACAGTAAAACGCTAAACTGGATTATATTTGTCTACAAATATATGCTCCAGATCAAATTGCTCAGCAAGATGTTCTCCTAAAGCCTGTACTCCGTAGCGCTCGGTGGCATGATGCCCGGCAGCAAAGTAATGAATATTGTTTTCCCTGGCCAGATGCCAGATATTTTCAGAAATTTCACCACTGATAAAGGCATCAGCCTCTACGGCAACCGCCTGCTCTATCCAAGACTGTGCCGCTCCGGTGCAAAGGGCTACTTTTTCCAGCATTCTTTCTGAAGGAATATGCAGTGCCTGACGTTCCAGTACCTGGGACAGGTGACTGACAAAAGTTTCACCGCTCTGGCGCTCAATAGTACCCAGCAGTGCTATGTCATTATTACCGAAGAAAGATTCTGTTTTTATACCCAGTTTCTGTGCCAGCAACACATTATTGCCCAGGGTTTTATGAGCATCCAGTGGCAGATGATAGGCCAGCAGATTAATATCATGACAGAGCAGAGATTTAATGCGCCGGTATTTAATACCAGTCAGAACCGGAGCTTCGCCTTTCCAGAAAAAACCATGATGTACCAGCAGACAGTCAGCCTCCAGCTTAACGGCTTCATCAATCAGATCCTGACTTGCGGTAACCCCACTGACAATGCGCTGAATTGAATCATTTCCCTGGATCTGCAGCCCATTGGGGCAATAATCAGAAAAACGTTCAGTTTCAAGAAGTTCATCACAATAAGCAACCAGTTCTTTACTTTTAACCACAAATTATTAACACTTATCCATATAAAACACAATTTCTGAGCAGACTGATATACAAACGGCTCTGGAAGATTTATTGTATTATTCAGCTCTTTAATCAGCAAAACAGGCCTACCCCAAAATATTAAGGTAAAATAAACCCCATGACCGGTAAAAAAATAACCCAAAATTACTCATCCGGCCTGTTTTACCTGCTCTCAGCACTGGCAGGTTTTTTA
Organism: Gammaproteobacteria bacterium; assembly: GCA_024511395.1. Taxonomy (GTDB): domain Bacteria; phylum Pseudomonadota; class Gammaproteobacteria; order GRL18; family GRL18; genus JANELJ01. Next base: position 11,167 of record JANELJ010000026.1, read on the forward strand.
TTGGCCATTACCTATAATTATCTCCTGACCGATTCAGGAAAGCCATCAAAATCAGAAACGGTTAAATTACCACAGCCAGACAGGTCAATACCAGCCCTAGTCGATAATAATCGATATACAGAAGGCATCGTCAGTTTTGCACCGGCAGTACACAGAGCAGCACCAGCCGTGGTTAATATTTTTACCCGTAAACTGATTAAGCAAAAAGAATCTCTGTATAACAATTCGGCCTTAAGAGCTCTGCTTGAAAACCGCCACCCGCCGCCACGCTATAAAGAAGAAACCAATTTGGGTTCAGGGGTTATCGTCTCATCTTCCGGTCACATATTAACCAATAACCATGTTATTTCCGGTGCTGAAGATATCGAGGTTTTATTACAGGACGGCCGTTATTTACGTGCCCGGCTGGTAGGACGTGACCTAGAAACCGATCTAGCGCTACTAAAAGTGACCGCTGCAGATCTGCCCACTATACATTTCGGTGATTCCTCTAAATTACAGGTGGGTGATATTGTCCTGGCCATTGGCAATCCTTTCGGCCTGGGTAATACAGTTACTTCCGGGATCATTAGTGCCCTGAACCGTTCCCAGTTTAGAGCCAACAGCTTTGACAATTTTATCCAGACCGATGCAGCCATTAATCCCGGCAATTCCGGGGGAGCCCTGGTTAATACCCGCGGTGAAATGATTGGTGTCAATACCATTAATATCAGCAACAGCGGTGGCTCTCAGGGTATTGGTTTTGCCATTCCTGCTACTCTGGCACAGGAAGTGATGCAGCAGTTGATCCGCTTTGGTGAAGTCCGCCGGGGCTGGATTGGTATTGAGGCCAGAGAAATATCACCCATGCTGGCACAGCAACTCAACAGCGTCGTGGATCATGGCCTGCTGATCATTGGCGTACTGAAAAACGGGCCCGGTCAGAAAGCCGGCATTCAGGTAGGTGATATGATCACCCATATAAATGGTATAAAAATTACCTCCGCTAAAGATGCCCTGCGGTTAATCACTCACCTGAGTCCGGGGGATATTGCGGTATTAAGAGGGATCCGAGGGAATCAGTCGGTACAGTTCAGGATTGTAGCGCAGGAGCGGCCGCAGATGTCGGGGAGGTGGAAGAGCAGTGCTGAGCGTTGAGAAAGAGCATAGCTTTCAGCGAAAAGTTTAAAACTGCTTTTTCTTCAGTCAAATTAGAACCCCATATAAAAACATACTATTATATTAACTAAAGAACCTTTATCCTTGTTATTCATAGTTATATAATTAGAAAATAACCCCATAATAAATAATAATAGTATGAAGCATACACTGAAACTTGCCGTCAATTATACAGATACTGCAAGCGGAAACAGATATCAACTACCTGCCGTTTACACTCGCAATGGTATTTTGATTTCCCACCTCAGATATCTTGCATGGTTTTCAGAAAAGAGTGATTCATGGAGGGAGAAATCAATTTTTTCCGTAAGGTTGCTGATTGACTATATAGTTCAACCTGAATAATACCGTTTTAAGTCTGACATCAAGCCAGGTTTAAAGCGGCTGATTGTTCTGGTTTGATAAAATATCCCATCAAACCGGAAATAATTTTGAGCCACAAAAG
>JANELJ010000176.1 GCA_024511395.1 Gammaproteobacteria bacterium
CATGGGATGATGATATGAGGGCCAAATTATTATTTGGTTAAATTTTGTTCAAAGTATGCTCCCGCCCTGGCAACTAATTATGGCTTGATGTCTGTAGTATTTTTATTTAGTATTAAGTGTTGAATAATTGAATGTTCTTATATACTTGTTCCTCTTATGTGCAGGTATATATATGTCCTTGATATAAACTCTTGATATAAGTGAGTTAAAAATGCCTCAATCACCACCAGAAAGTTTAATGCCACCCATTGAGGGCAGCTGCAGCGGCAGAGAAATCTACGCTTTACGCGCTCTGGGAGACAGTATGGTGCCTGAATTCGAGCATGGTACCGTTATAATCGTCGATCCTGAAGCAGTAGTAAAAGACGGCTCTTACGTAATCGCCAAAATTAATGGTGAATATATTTTCCGTCAACTAAGAATGTACGACAGCAAATTTTTTCTACAACCCCTGAATGATCTATACGAAACCATAGAAATAGAAAGCCTCGACGTACTTGACGGCGTAATAGTACAAGCCAGAAACCGCCGCAAAGACAGAAAAAAATACACCTAACCCTAAAAATAGCGTTGAGCGCTGAACGCTCCCCCTCTATTCTACCGGATAAGCCGCCACCGCCTCTAGCTTCCATATATCCCGATTATACTCTTCCATCGTCCGGTCAGTAGAGAATTTACCGCTGGACAGAGTATTCATAATACTCATAGTCGTCCAGTGTTTCTGATCCTGGTAGGCTCTGGATACCTGCTCCTGAGCATCAATATAAGAGCGAAAATCCGCTGCAGTCATCCATAAATCCTGTGGATTCTTTATGGTCTGAATAATGGGATCAAACAAACCGGGTTCAAACTGGCTGAAATAACCGGTTTCCAGCATCCTCATCACATTTCTGAAATCTGCATCATTCTGTATGATTTTAACCGGATCATAATGGCTGCGTGTGACTTCCACTTCTTCAGTGGTCAGGCCGAATAAAAAGAAATTATCTTCTCCGACTTCTTCCCTGATTTCAATATTGGCTCCGTCCAGAGTGCCTATGGTCAGGGCGCCGTTCATCATAAATTTCATATTACCGGTACCGGAGGCTTCTTTACCCGCCGTTGAAATCTGTTCGGACAGATCGGTACCCGGACAGATCACTTCCATAGCAGAAACCCGGTAATTGGGAAAAAAGGCTACTTTCAGGTAATCACCCACTTCCGGGTCATTATTGACCACATCGGCTACATTATTAATGAGTTTGATGATCAGTTTGGCCATCACATAGCCGGGGGCAGCTTTACCGCCGATAAGAACACAACGGTTAGTCCAGTTTTTGGTATCACCGGCCTTAATGCGGTTGTATAAATGAATGACATGCAGAATATTGAGCAGCTGGCGTTTGTATTCATGAATACGTTTTACCTGCACATCAAACAGGGAGTTACTGTTAAACTCGACTCGGCATTCCTGTTTAACCAGTTCGGTCAGTTTCTGTTTGTTGTTCTGCTTGATGCTCCGCCACTGTTTGCGGAAGGCTTTTTTGTCTATACTTTTTTTCAGCTGTTTAAGTTGAGACAGATCCTTAACCCAGTAACTGCCGATAGTCTTTGTGATCAGTTGGTGCAATTCAGGATTGCAGCCGGCCAGCCAGCGACGGGGAGTAACGCCATTGGTTTTATTATTAAATTTTTCCGGCCAGAGCTGGTAAAAATCATGGAACAGACCTTGTTTCAGTAAACGGGTATGTAAGGCTGCGACACCATTAACAGAAAAACTGCCGGCAATGGCCAGGTAAGCCATACGCACTTGGGGAACCGGACCTTCTTCAATAATGGACATGCGGCGCAGGCGGTCAGTATCTCCAGGCCAGTGCATGGCCACCTGCTTTAGAAAGCGGGCATTGATTTCGTAAATAATCTCTAACAGACGGGGCAGCAGACGTTCAAATAAATGCACAGACCATTTTTCCAGGGCTTCCGGAAGCAGGGTGTGATTGGTATAAGCCATGGTTTTACAAGTGATAGACCAGGCTTTATCCCAGGGCTGGTTGTATTCATCCATTAACAGGCGCATAAATTCAGCAACGGAGACGCTTGGATGGGTGTCATTAAGTTGAAAACAGTTTTTTTCTGAAAATTCTTCAAAATCATCATGGTGTTCCAGCCATTCTCTTATGACGTCCTGCAGGCTGGCAGAGGCCAGGAAGTATTGTTGACGTAAACGCAGTTCCTTGCCGTTTTCACTACTGTCATTGGGATACAGTACCATGGTAATGTGTTCTGCCGAGTTTTTCTCTTCCACGGCTTCGGTATAACTGCCGGAATTGAATTCATCCAGGTCAAATTCATCAGTTGCGGCGGCTTTCCATAAGCGCAAGGTATTGACGGTACCATTCTGGAAGCCGGGAATAGGGATGTCGTAAGGAATGGCCAGCACATCGCGGGTACCGACCCATTGCACTTTATAATTGCCGTCATGGCTAAGACGTAATTCGGTATGTCCACCAAACTTGATGCGCCGGGTATATTCAGGGCGTTCCAGTTCCCATGGATTGCCGTCCAGCAACCAGTGGTCAGTGTCTTCGACCTGGTAGCCGTTATCTATCCGCTGTCTGAACATGCCGTATTCATAGCGCAGACCATAACCTTTTACCGGCAGCTGTAAACTGGCACAGCTGTCCAGGAAACAGGCCGCCAGTCGTCCCAGGCCGCCGTTACCAAGACCGGCATCCTGTTCAGTCTCAGCAATTTCTTCCAGATCCAGTCCCATGGAATAAAAAGATTTTTGTACCGCATCATCTAGATCCAGGTTCAGTACGCTATTACTTAATGCCCGGCCCATTAAAAATTCCAGTGATACATAATAAGTACGCCTGCAGTCATTATCCTGATAGGCATAATGGGTGTTTTTCCAGCGTTCTATAAGACGATCACGAATGGTCAGGCTTAGGGCTTTATAAGGATAGTGAGTTGACTTACAGTTCCGGTCTCTGCCCAGAGTATGACTGTAATAATGGCGGAAGCTTTCGGTAATTGACCTGTCATCCATGCCCAGTGCGGGAAGGGATGTCAGATCTTTAACGGGTTTGCTTTTGCACATGACTTTGAAGTTGTTATTCATGGATGATTTTGCCTGATTTAATAGGGATAATTTACTGTGAGACATTATGACTCAGGGATCATAATTGTCAAATAGAGAGCGCTATTTTAACCTAAATTAATCAGTATCCGGGCGGGATAATTCAGCTTCAAGTTCTTTTTCCACCCGCTGGTATTCAGACTGGATCTGCTGTATTAATTCCAGGGCTTTTTCCTGGTTATTCTGATTAATTTCCACATCCGCATTACATTCAATTTTTTCACACAACTGGGCAAGTCGTACTGCCCCCAGATTGGTGCTACTGGATTTAAGCATATGGGCTGTTTCAGTTCTGGAATGAAGCAGCGCAGGATGATTTCTCCCCGGTTGGTAAACTTCAGGGCATTGCTGAGCAGGTTGCTTAATATCTGCTGCAGACGGTTTCGATCGCCAATCAGCACCAGGTGTTTATTAATAACAAGTTCTGAACGCAGCTGCAGGCCTTTGGCCCTGGCATCTTCACTAAACAGTTCCAGGGTATCCAGCAGCAGGTTGTAGGGTCGAAAAGCCTGTTTATCCAGGGACAGTTTGCCGGATTCAAACTTGGAAAAATCAAGTATTTCATTAATAAGCAGCAGTGATTTGCCGGACCGTTGTACGGTATTGAGTAATTTAGTCTGTTTACGGGTTCAGCCGGGTACGCAGCAGAATTTCAACCATACCCAGAACATCATTCATCGGTATGCGGATTTCATGGCTGATGGTCGCCATAAAATCACTTTTTATATGGTTGGCTTTTTCGGCGATGTTTTTGGCCTGCAGGGCTTCAAGGGTAATAGCCTGCAATTCATTGTTCTTTTTATACAGGTCCCTGGTGCGTTCAGCGACTTCGCTTTCCAAACGTTGACTGTAACTGGCCAGTTGGCTGTCACGCTGCTGTATCTCGTTAAGCATCTCATTAAATACATCGACCAGGGTGCCGTATTCGTCATCGCTGATCTTATTTGCACGGATATGGTATTTTTTTCTGTGGAGACAGATTTCATAGTCACCATTAACTCAGTTAATGGTGTAGTAAATACTTTTTGCAAACGTGTGGAAATCAGCACTACAATTAAAAAAGACAGCAGAGCAATAGTGATAACCAGCAGATAGTAATTATCCAGTTGTCTGACCAAGGTGTTCTGCTGATAAACCAGATGAATAGAACCGATATTTTCTCCCTGTAGATTAATTTTGCGAATGATCAGGTGATAGGGGTAATGTATTCTAGAAGATTGTAAACCTGAACAGCTCTGGCTGCTGTCATTATTTAAATTAAAAGCAGTTTTATCTTCCTAGTATCTGGGGGACAGGTAATAACTGAAAACCTAGCCTTTTTTATCACAGAGTATAGTCGCAACAATATCAGAATGGGTAGTTAAAGATCTCAGGGTTTCCCTAGACGTATCGGGATCATCAAAGGCTATGGCTGCAGCACTGCTCCAGCCGACCACATCAGTCAGGGCCGTTAATTCTTTAATGGTATCGGAATTGGCACGGCGGGTTTCATTAAAAATAACGGCCGATGTCAGTAGTAATAGTCCAATCGCAGATGCCAGGCTCATCATCAGGATCAGCTTAAAGCGTACAGAGAGATTTTTAAACTCTGGTATCATGGTCTATTAGCAATGTTTTTTTGATAATGGATAGTTTCAGTAACCTGGAACTGAGTTTCAGGCCTGCCTGTTGAGCTTTTTTCGGATCAATCTGAAAACGAACTTTATGCTTGTGCATAACAAAGTTTAAAATAGTATGGGATTGATGGATATCAGGTAGCTCACTAATAGTAAGAATAGAATGTTGCTGGGCTAATTTAAAGATTTGTCGCATATTGCTTTGTTTTATGCCACTGATAAACAGGATATGACATTGTTTGATCATGTTCAGCCTGGATATAATATTCAGCCGGGCAATTATTACC
>JANELJ010000396.1 GCA_024511395.1 Gammaproteobacteria bacterium
GTTCTCTGATTGCCTATTGTCATAAAAAAGACAAGCCGACAATCAGAATAGATGAGAGTGATATGAAAACTCTCTGTATTTAGGTAAATGACTGGGTTCTTATCCAGATCTCAGGTTAATTTATCAAAACTGGCCAGAGATAGTGAAAATATTGGTACCGTTATTGATGTGATTAAGAGTATTGCGGAACAGACCAATCTGCTGGCTTTAAATGCGGCTATTGAAGCGGCACGAGCCGGTGAACAGGGCAGGGGCTTTGCTGTAGTGGCCGATGAAGTGCGTACTCTGGCCAGCCGTACTCAGGAATCCACCAAGGAAATTGAAGAAATGATTGAGCGCCTGCAACAGGCTTCAAACCAGGCGGTAAGCGTCATGAGTGAAGGCAAGGAGCAGGCTCAGCACAGTGTATCCCAGGCTTCGCTTGCCGGAAAATCTCTGTCTACTATTTCATCTGCAGTCGCCATGATTGCAGAGATGAATGCCAAAATTGCGGATCTGGCAACTGAACAGAGTCGTTCAACGGAAGAAGTAATAATGTTAATATGATAAATGAGGTTGCCCAAGGCATTGTGACCGGTTCTGAAGTGGTCACAAGAGTTGACAGCTTGGTTAAAGAAATGGACAACCTGGTCAGTAAATTTTCAGTATAAGCAAGCCGACCTGGAAAAGAGCTTAGGACATACAGCCCTTTTTATTATGTTCAAAGGATTCACCTATAAGTTCTTTGAGTTTTTCCGGCTGAACTAGGGTAATCGTCTCATCTTCAATATTGATCAGGCCTTCCTTTCTGAGTTTGGACAGTATGCGGGAAAAAGTTTCCGGAGTAATGGACAGCCGGGAAGCAATCATGGATTTGGTTGCTGTCAGCTTAACCGTAGGCTGTTCCTGTAAGTCATTGATATGACCTAATAAATAACTGATTAAACGGTGTTTGGCATTAAATATGGTCAGTTCACTGATTTCTGTCAGCAGACCTTTCAGACGGGTACTCATATCAGCCATCATGGCAAAACAAAGGGTATTGGAGTTCTGCAACTCTTCAATAAAAGCCGCATTATCAAAATAAAATAACTCAGTATCTGTAGTTGCCCTAGCATTAACCGGATAACGATTGCCTTCCATAAACATAACGGCTTCGGCAAATGTTTGTCCTGGACCAATAATATCCACAACTTTCTCATTACCCTCAGGAGAGGTCTGAAAGAGCATGATTTGACCATTCCGTACCAGAAAAAACCGGGAGGCCGGATCACCCTGATCAAACAGGATTTCATTCCTGCGCAAAGACATAAGATTGGACTGGCTTAAAATATTACTAAAAGCATCGTCCGGAAGGCGACGAAACAGATAATGCTGACGAAATTCCTGCTGAAATAGTTTGCTGATACTCAAGCGTATAAATTCCTGTCGGGGTTGTTTTTTTATTTGATTAAGCAGACACAGTTGTAAGTGACGGAAATTATAATGGAGTGGGGGGGAAAAATAAAGAAGCGTTCAGCGCTGAACGCTGCTCTTAGGCTGTCGCTTCCTCACCCTTAACAAAGAAGCTATAGATATAAATCCCCAGCCCAATCAGGAAGACAATACCCGCCACTTCACGCATCATATAGAATACCTGCAG
>JANELJ010000177.1 GCA_024511395.1 Gammaproteobacteria bacterium
TTTCCTTATAAATCAATGTGCTATGATTTATTTAGGTCGGACTAAATACCCCGGACATTTCACCAATACCAATAACTACAATAGGGGGCTTAATAGAACTGTGTATTGCCTGTTCGGACATAAATTATTTAACCTGCACATGATAGAGTTGAAAGAGTAACAGCAAATAAAATATACCAGAATTCAGGCGTTTTTAAAATTATATATCAGCTTTATTCTTCGGTTTTATTTATTAAATGCTGAACTATTTTTTCTGCCAGTTCGACAGGTACAAATTTGGTTTATTGATATTGCCGTTTAGAGAAGTATGCATCAGTACATGAAGGTCTTTGAATTTAGGCAGCTTTCTAAGTTATCTGACAAAGGTATAACCATCCATTTCAGGCATTTCAATATCAGAAATAATCATACTGATAGGCTCCATTGTGTGGGGATCACTGTTCTGATAGTCTTTTAAAATTTGTAATGCCACCTTGCCGTCAGGAGCTGAAATATGCTGCAGACCGAGACGATCAAGGGCTGCAATGGTCTGTTTCATGGCCATGCTGGAATCATCGACAATCATAACCAGTTTGCCAAATACTGCTTGTTCCTAGTTAGGAATATCTAAATCGTCTGTCTGAATGGTTTCCAGACCCAGAATTTCTGCCAGTACTTTTTCAATATCCAGTAGTTGCATCAGTTCATTATCAATCAGGGTGACACCGGCAGTATAACTGCCAATACCTGTACCCTTGGCAGGTGGAGAGATATTTTTCCAGTCACAGAGAATAATTTTATCAACACCGCTGATCCATAATCCCTGGTGGGAACGGTTAATTTCTGTTGTAATCACAGAGTCCTGCTTAATCTGTTCTTCACTCAGGGTACGATGTGTAGCTCCAACTGCTTTAGCCAGGTTGATGATAGGCAGGGTTTCATTCCTCAGTTCAGCGACGCCGAGAATTTTGGGGTTGGATGAGGGTAATTGATGCAGCGGCGGGCAGGGAATAACTTCCTTGATTTTTAAAACATTAATGCCAAATCGACGTCGGCCTCCAAGATAAAAAAGCAGCGGTTCCAGTCGGTTTGCAGAATTAGAAGTTGTGCTCATATTATTACGTGCCCTGAAAATACGAGTTAAACTTGTCCCTCACCCAGATCCTCTCCGGAAGGGAGAGGGAATAATGAATGAGTATTTATACAGAGTATAGCGACCAATTGGAAAAAAGCTGTAATTTTTATAAGGCAAAGGTATTTTAATAATCAGGGTCGGATCATACTTTGGTTAAAATATATTCAAAATGAAATTTATACCTTCTGAGTATCCATTGACCGTGCTTCTTGATGAAGTTTCGGCAGCAGGGACACTGCCGAAAAGCCTCCATGGATGCGCTCTTTATTAAGAGAAAGGCGTCTTCAGCAAGGAGTACGGTTAATGGATACGGTATTTGCGTCTAAATGAGAATCATTAAAAGTATGCTCCCGCCATGTTTTAATAATGAGGCGGCGGAGTTTCTTCGGATTCCTTGGCTGTGGCTTCCTGTAGATTGGATAACTGGGTCTTTAAATGGCTTAAATGGCGTTCAAAATCATCAATCTGCTGCTGTTGATTAAAAATAACCTGGTTAAGCTGTTCAATGGTATCTTCCTGAAGTGCAGTGCGAATTTCCAGCTCCATAATTCTTTCTTCAAGGCTGTGAGGGTTTTGTGAGGAGGCTGTTTCTATATCAGACATGGATAACCATTTTTGTTACACTTATTTTTACTTAACTAGACCATTGGGGTTACGCTGAATTGTACAGGCTTTTATTATTAATATGAATAGTTATGATGTTGTTATTATCGGTGCCAGTGCTTCAGGCTTAATGTGTGCTGTAGAGGCCGCTAAACGGGGCAGAAGGGTGGTTGTTCTGGATCATGCTGTTAAAGCGGCCAAAAAGATCCGTATCTCCGGCGGAGGCAAGTGCAATTTCAGTAATTATTATGTCAGTGTGGACAATTACCTGTCACAGAACCCCCATTTCTGTAAATCAGCCCTGTCCCGTTACCAGTATTTTGATTTTCTGGCATTGATGGCAGAATACGATATCCCCTGGCATGAAAGAGATCATGAGCAGTTATTCTGTGATCGCAGTGCCATGGATATTGTGGATATGCTGCTGGCAGAATGCCATCGTTATCATGCAGATATTATTCTGGACTGCCATATTGAAAACATTGCCCGGATTTCAGGGGATGAGAGCTTCTTACTGCATACCAGTCAGAAGAGTTTTACGGCTGAATCACTGGTCATTGCTACAGGTGGTTTATCGGTTCCTAAAATGGGTGCCACTGATTTCGGGCTGAAAGTAGCCCGGCAGTTTGAACTGAAGCTGATCCCGACCCGACCGGGTCTGGTTCCGTTTACCCATAATAAGACTCAGCTAAAAACCCTGCAGTGTTTATCAGGGATTGCTGTGGAAGCCGTGGTTTCACTTGATAGTGAGGAGGGGGCTAAAAGCTTCAGGGAAAATCTTCTGTTTACTCATAAAGGTTTGAGCGGTCCGGTTATTTTGCAGATATCTTCTTACTGGCACAAAGGACAGAGGGTTGAGATTAATTTATTGCCCGATCTGGATTTAGGCTACTGGTTAACTCAGCAGCAGAAAGAACATCCAGATAGCTGCTTAAAAACACTGCTATGCCGATTATTACCCCGCAGGCTGGTTGAAGTGTTTACTCAGAGTGTGTCTATTGAAAAACCAGTAAAACAATATAATATCAGTGGTATAGAGTCTGTTTCTAAACTGTTTTCGAGCTGGAAGTATACGCCTTCTGGTACGGAAGGCTACCGGGTAGCAGAAGTGACTGTTGGTGGTCTTGATACCAGCGAACTGTCTTCCAAAACCATGCAGGTCAGAAAAGTAAAAGGTTTGTATTTTATTGGTGAGGTGGTGGATGTTACAGGCCACCTGGGCGGGTTTAATTTCCAGTGGGCATGGGCATCCGGGTTTTGTGCCGGTCAGTATGTTTAGACTGCCGGTGACTAATACCAGCTGACAATATCTTCCAGAGGCTGACGGTTTTTTTCTTTCTGGGGATCTTTACGATAACCAAAGGCCACCATATAAGCCGCCTGAAAGACTGATGTATCAATATTAAATTCGTCAGACAGCAGTTTATTCAGATCATCCGCTACAAAGCCTTCCACTGGACAACTGTCAATTTTAATATAGGCGGCGGCATTCATCATATTGGCTAGGGCAATATAGGTCTGTTTGCAGGCCCAGTCAAACATTGCCCGTTCGCTTTCCAGAAGGTGAAAGTCTTTTTCCTGAAAAGCCTGGTAATAACTGCGCCGTTTAGTGCGGGCATCTTCCGGCAGATGATGAATATCTGCCATCATGTGTTCAATATAATCGCTGTCATAGCGGGTGGTTTTGCCGGTACGGGCCAGAGCCACGACAAAATGACTGGCGGTAGGCAGGGTGCCCTGAGCACCCCAGGCATGTTCTTTGAGCTTTTCTCTAAGTCCCATATCCTGAACCACCAGAAAGTGCCAGGGTTCATAACCAAAAGAACTGGGAGACAGTCTGGCGGCCTCCAGAATATATTGGAAGTTCTCATCAGAGATTTTTTTAGTTTCGTCAAAAACCTTGCAGGCATGGCGAAAGTTCATCATTTCCAGAAATTGATCTTTATTCATAGTCAGTTATTTAAAATTATAGGTCAGGGTAATCAGGTACTGTTTACAGTATTTTGCAATAATTTTAAGTTAAAGAAAAGTACTGCCGAGGGAGCGTGGGCATCCTGCCCACGAAGAGTTTCGAGATGATTATGATTCAGTGCTGTAAATTTAGTTCATTGCAAATATGCGTCTTTGCTGATTGATAGCGGACTTTACAAGATCAACATAATCTCTGGACAGGATTAGTTCATCTTTGGAAAGCTTCTGTTCTACCTTGTCTTTCTCCAAGCTGGCTCCCAGACTGCCGTTATCTATGGCCAGGGTAAGGTAGACATGACTTAACAGGTAGTTCTCGTTGTTTTCGTGATACAGTCCTAAGGCAATCTGTGAATCCAGATCATTAGCCAGAACTGCCTGCCGATAGTAATTAACCGCTATTTCAGGATCGGCTTTTACCCCCAGACCTTTTTCATACATCTGACCAAGAATAAAGCTGGCACGGATACTGGATTGCCAGGCTTCCGATTTACATTGTTGCAGAGCAGCGCTGTAATTCTGAGCATTAAATAATTTGCTGCAGTCTGAGGCATAGCTGAAACTGCTGGCGAAAATTAAAGCCCCCATTGAAATAATTGTAATAAGGTATTTTTTGAAGTTCATTTTTATACACTCCTTATCCTCATTGAACTAACATTGAAGTAATTAAATGCAGGGATAGTTTTAAGAGAATAACTTTTTATTATAATTTTAGCGGGCTAATTCTGAGTATCCTTTCTATAGCCACATTTATTATAGGTTTATTATTAACCGATTAAGGTCAGTAATTATATAGGTATATACCCCAATTTATACTACAAAAAACATTAACTTAGCTTATTCTAATATGCTTACTACAGGTCGCTGTAATGGTAGTTCTGCCTTGGCTGTTAAATGTCTTAATCTGTTCTATACTATTCTTTAACACCCATTATCAGGAAATTTATACCGTGGAAAAAATTATGTTAGTTGTTGTTTTTATTATTGCTGGATTTACCAGTACTTCTGTCTTTACCAGCGATCAGCAGTTCAGGCAGATGGAGGAGAAAAAAATCTTTGATAAAATTCGCACTAAAATGATTGTTGGCTGTTATACACAGGGGAAAAAACTACAGTCACAGGTGACCAGTCTGGAACAGCTGGAAACATTGTTTCCACAGCGGGTCTGTGCCTGTTCAGTCAGCCCTGTCACGGGTTTCCAATCGAACGATTTATGAAGACAGTAAACATTCCTACCAGCTTTATGTGCACAAAAAAGATGCTTTAAAGTTAAATGACTAAAGTTTAGAGCGACAGCTCACCCTTGAGA
>JANELJ010000397.1 GCA_024511395.1 Gammaproteobacteria bacterium
CTTTTGTGGCTCAAAATTATTTCCGGTTTGATGGGATATTTTATCAAACCAGAACAATCAGCCGCTTTAAACCTGGCTTGATGTCAGACTTAAAACGGTATTATTCAGGTTGAACTAAGTACCACAAACACTCAGCCCCTGGAAGAACAGGTACCGCAGGATGACGGAATTCACACCTATTTTTCTGTCAAGTTTCCCCTTTACGATCACAATAACAATATATAATATATGCACTCTGCGATGTTTCAACCGACATCACCGAACAGAAAAAAACCGAGGCCACCTTACGCCGTTCACAGAAAATGGAAGCCATTGGTCAGCTCTCCGGCGGCATTGCCCATGACTTTAATAATCAGCTGGGCGTTGTTATCGGCTATCTTGATTTCCTGAAACAGCATACTGCCAATGAACCTAAAGCCCAGAAATGGGTAGATACTGCTACCAAGGCCACCCTGGAACACATTTTTGAGCCGTTTTTTACCACCAACCCCAAAGACAAGGGAACCGGCCTTGGTATGTCAATGGTGTACGGCTTTGTTAAACATTATAAGGGTTATATAAAAGTCTATTCTGAACCCGGCACAGGTAACACTATTCGTATGTATCTGCCGCGCAGCACCAGAGACCATGCAATACAACAGGACTCTAATCAAGGCGAATTACCACGGGGCAATGAAACCGTGCTGATTGTAGATGATGAACCGGAATTACTGCAGCTGGCCAGACATTATCTCGATGATCTGGGCTATAAAACGTATACAGCAGAAAATGCCCGGAGGTATGAATGGTTATGAACTGGCCCAGCACATTCGTCTGGTACTGGATGAAAAGAAGGCCTCATGAATACCCCTCAACTGGTGGTTATTGATGATGAAGCCGACCTGGGTTCCCTAGTCTGTGACGTGGCAGAACAAAGCGGCTTTGGGGTCAGCCAGTTCACCAGTTCCCGACAGTTTATGGAACAGTATAATGGCTGTGTTGATGTCATTGTGCTGGATCTGATGATGCCTGATATTGACGGCATTGAAGTGATACGGTTTCTATCTCAAAAACAGTGCCCGGCACAGATAATTTTAATGAGCGGCTTTGATTCCACGGTGCTGCTGAACTTAAACAGGCTCTTGAAAATAATGAGCTGCTGGTCTTTTTTCAGCCCAAGATCAGTCTTTCTCACTGACAGGCCTGGCCTGTGGGTATGTGGATAAGACGGTTTAAATTGTTTTCTAACCGGCTAAAACCAATTTTTGCCTGGGTAGTACTCCATCGATAGCCGTATGGGGTCGTTCATTATTATAACTCCATTTCCAGCATGTTGCTGTTTCCTGTGCATGCTCTATAGAATTAAATAAAAACTGATTTAACCATTCATGGCGTACCGTTCGATTAAACCGCTCTACATAAGCATTTTGTTGTGGATTACACGGCTGGATATATTGTCGTTTTATATCCTGTGCCTTTGCCCGGTCAACCACTTTCTGGCTTATGTACTCAGGCACGTTATCGCATCGAATGGTTTTGGGCTTGCCTCGCCATTCAATAATGCGTTCCAGTGTCCGTATCACTCTTAATGCCGGTAATGATAAATCCACTTCAATGCCCAGGCATTCTCGATTATA
>JANELJ010000178.1 GCA_024511395.1 Gammaproteobacteria bacterium
TCCTAAGGGGTAGCGCTCGGGTTAAAAATGTTATGTAATAAAACAGTTCACCGGGGATATTGCTGTATCCTTTGGTGTGCATTGCGGCCTACAGAAGTTTGTTTTTTCTTACTGAAGGCCGCTTCTTAAAAGATAGCTCTTTTAAGAAGAAGCAGCAATGCTGCCGAATTTTTGTCAACTGTTTTTTGCTTTTTTTTACATTTTTTTCCTGTTTTTACTGAATTATTTTGTTTACCTCGGAGTAACAGGGGCCGGGTGTCCCTTGATGAAGTTTCGACAGCAGGGTGGCTGTCGAAAAGCATCCATGGATGGATTCACGGCGGCTTCAGCAAGGGATACCCGGTTCCTGTTACGGACTATCGGTTAACTGAGGTAATCAATAAATTTTAAATGATTCTCCTTTTTTGGGGGAGCTGAAACTCTAAACTTTAGCTATTGAGATGAACAACGTTATTTTTGAAGAAATTATACTACTGCTGACCCTGGCAGTGGTAGCCATTGCACTGCTGAAACGTTTCCGGATCGCCCCGATTCTGGCTTATCTGCTGGTGGGTATTCTCGTCAGCCCTAATGCCCTGGGTCTGATCAGTGATAATCAGGATGTTCGTTTTATTGCCGAGTTCGGCGTGGTATTCCTGATGTTTACTGTGGGCCTGGAATTTTCCCTGGACCGTCTGATCACCTTGCACAAGGAGGTTCTGGGACTGGGCGGCGTCCAGGTTATGCTTACAGCCCTGCTGGCCGGTAGCATTGATTGGTACTTCAGCCGTAATATTCAGGAAGCCATTATTGTCGGCGGTATTATTGCCCTGTCTTCCACCGCCATTGTTATCAAACAGCTCTCCGAACAACTGGAACTCAATTCCCGTCATGGCCATCTGGCGGTCAGTATTTTAATCTTTCAGGATCTGGCAGTTATCCCTCTGCTGATCATTATTCCCACTTTTGCCGCTCAGGAATCAGTCAACCTGACTCCGGATCTATGGCCTTTTCTTAAAAGCGGCATTATTTTACTTATTATGTTAGCTATTGGTCACTGGATCCTCAGGCCTTTACTGCGGGTCATTGCCCATAGCCGTTCTGCTGAATTATTTACTCTCTCCGTTCTACTGATTGCCCTGTCAGCCGCCTGGGCCACCCATGAAGCCGGTCTGTCACTGGCACTGGGTTCCTTTATTGCCGGCATGATGCTCAGTGAAACTGAGTACCGCCACCAGATTGAAGTGGATATCCGTCCGTTTCAGGATATTCTGCTGGGGCTGTTTTTTATTACCGTCGGTATGCTACTTAATATCAACAGTCTGCTTTCCCAACTGCACTGGATCATACTGGTCACTGTCTTATTACTGACCCTTAAAACCATTATTACCAGTTTATTATGTTACCTGTTCGGAGCACCGGCCGGAGTCTCCTTCCGTACCGGTCTAGTACTCAGCCAGGGCGGAGAATTCGGTTTTGCCATCCTGACCCTAGCGGCCACCTACCAGGTAATTCCACCTCAAACCATGCAGATTGTACTCTCAGCCATTATTCTCAGTATGATGCTTACCCCCTGGCTGATCAACAACAATGGCCGCTGGGCCAAAAATCTGTTTCATACTTCTTACATGTCCAATAGAGAGAATATCGCCCGGAAAATAGCCCAAAGTGCTCAGGGTTTATCCGAACATATTATTATCTGCGGTTATAGCCGCATAGGACAGAATATCAGCCGTTTTATCGAGGAAGAAACCCAGCAATCCATTGCTCTGGATCTGGATTCCAAACGCATACAGGAGGCCCAGTATGCCGGGGAGCTGGTTGTTTATGGTGATCCGACTCATGGCAAAGTACTCAAGGCCGCCGGTATTTTAAAAGCTAAAGTGCTGGTGATTGCGATTAAGGATACGGCTACTGCCAAAAAGATCATTGAGAAGGCCCGGACCTTCCGCAATGATATTCCGGTGCTGGTACGAACTCTTGATGAAACTGAAATGGATGATTTATATGAGTCCGGCGCTACTGATGTGATCCCTGAATCACTGGAGTCTTCCATTATTATGGCTTTACATTTACTGATTCATCTGGATGTACCGCTAAATACCATTACCCACGACATAGCCCATGCCCGCAAGAACCGCTACCAGTTTCTGCGCGGTTTCTATCCCGGTGAAGAAGCCACCCATGTACAGTCCGGCCCCCTCAGTGAACACATGCATACCATTGTTCTGTACCCCGGTGCACGAGTCATTGGCATGAAAATCGGGGAGCTAAACCTTGATGGTCGTAATATTGTATTTACGGCTCTAAGACGGGGCGGCATCCGGGGTAAAGAGCCCACCCCGGATGTGCTATTAAAGGAAAATGACGTACTGGTGATGTACGCCAAGCCAGAAGACCTGGAATATATGCGGGTAGAATTACTGACGGGGCATTAAACCCCCTATACCCTAACCTACTGCTGCAATCCTCTGTTCAATATAGGCTATCGCCTTAGCCATACGTGCCAGACAACGCTTACGACCAATCAGCTCTAGGGTGACATCAATGGAAGGAGACATACCGGTACCGGTCACTGCCACTCTTAAGGGCTGAGCTACCTTGCCCAGTTTCAGCTCCAGCTCTTCAGCAACATCCAGAACAATCTGATACAGCACATCCCCATCCCAGTCAGCAGCTGTACTGAAGCGTTCCAGCATCAGCTGCAATGGCTCCAGGGCAGCGGCTTTTAAATTCTTTTTAGCAGCTTTTTCATCAAACTCATCAAAGTCCTCATAAAAATACCGGCTGCTCTGAGCCATTTCCAGTAAAGTTTTAGATCGTTCTGCCAGAGCCGTTACTACAGCACTTAAAGCCGGACCGTTAGCAGTATCTATGCCGAGTCGCTGCATATGCCAGGCCAGGTGTCGGGCAACATGCTCAGGATCGCCTTCCTTAATATAGTACTGGTTTAACCAGAGCAGTTTGTCCGGGTTAATAGAAGACGCTGATTTGTTAATATCATCCAGCTCAAACAATTCTGTCATTTCCTCTATGGAAAATATTTCCTGATCCCCATGAGACCAGCCCAGACGCACCAGATAGTTGAGTAGTGCTTCGGGCAGATAACCTTCCTCTCTATAATTGAGCAGGTTAGCTGCGCCATGACGTTTGGACAACTTGGCACCCTTTTCATCCAGTATCATGGGCAGATGGGCATATTCCGGGATGTCTGCGCCCATGGCCCTGAGAATATTGATCTGCCTAGGGGTATTGTTCAGATGATCATCACCGCGAATAATATGGGTCATACCCATATCCAGATCATCAATGACCACAACCAGGTTATAGGTCGGTGTGCCGTCACCCCGGGCAATGATCAGATCATCCAGTTCTTGGTTCTTAATAACAATCTGACCTTTAACATGATCATTAATCACCACCTCACCCTCCAGGGGAGTTTTAAAACGGATTACCGGCTCAATATCTTCCCGGCCGGCCGGCGGTGTCGTCAAATCTCGGCATTGGCGGTCATAACGGGCCTTTTCCTTATTAGCCATCTGCTGTTCACGCATGCCTTCCAGTTCTTCTTTGGAGCAATAACACTTATAAGCATGCCCATTATCCAGCAATTGCTGAATCACTTCTTTATAACGATCCATTCTCTGCGTCTGATAATAAGGTCCTTCATCATGCGTCAGCCCCAGCCACTGCATACCCTCAAGAATCACATCCACGGCTTCCTGGGTGGACCGTTCCCTGTCCGTATCTTCTATACGTAACACAAAAGCCCCCTTATGCTTTCTGGCATAGAGCCAGGAAAACAGGGCGGTACGGGCACCACCAATATGTAAATAACCGGTAGGGCTGGGGGCAAAGCGGGTTTTGACTGTCATTATTTCTCTCGGGAATTGGTAAAAGAGGTGTATTTTACAAACTTAGCCTGCACTCTACAAATACAAAGAAAAACTCATATAAAAAGCCAGAAAAAAAGCCAAAAAAATCAGTTTTTTCTCTGGACAATCTATTTTATTACCAGTATCATACACGCCTGTTGTTTGGGGCTATAGCTCAGCTGGGAGAGCGCTTCGCTGGCAGCGAAGAGGTCAGGAGTTCGATCCTCCTTAGCTCCACCAATTTCCTTTTCTGGAATTTCTCCGGAATAAATAAAGGAGTTTGGACAGGAAACAACATTCATAGCTGTTTTCACAGCGAAGAGAGGCTTGCAGCCATAGGCTGTTTATCTGTGTCCCCTTCGTCTAGTGGCCTAGGACACCGCCCTTTCACGGCGGTAACAGGGGTTCGAGTCCCCTAGGGGACGCCACTTTTCTTACCTACAAAAAAATCCATACTTTTAACAATTTCCAGAGCTTCTAGATATTGAAATGACTCAATAGCCTTTTTAAGTAAATCAATAACCGGACCGTAATGATTCATTAAAATATTACGATATTGTTCAAAAAGTTTATTGACTTCTGCATTATCATTTTAAAGCAATTCCATGATTTGTTTTAAAACACCCATTAAGTCTTCATCTGATATATCATCATCCAGTTTTTTTCTGCTTAATAACTGAATAACAGGCATATTATTATGAAAGGTCTCCAGTAATTGCCGGAAATTATTTAATAAAACATCATCTGACTGTTGTTTTCGTAAACTTTTTTCCAGAGATTGACAGGTTGAGTAAATTTCCATTAACCCAAGATTTCCAGCCGCACCTTTTAAACCATGAACCTTTTCAATGGCCTGTTTGTAGTCCTCATTATGAATTAACTTATTGATAACTTGCCAGTCTTCATTATGATGCTTATCAAACGGTAATCCCCCCGAAAAATAATTCTTTTCATAATTAACCTGAATTCTGGATAAGAACTAAAAAATATTGAACTAAATGCCTGTTTCTCGATCAGATCATTTAATGACCAAATCAAATGAATTTGAACAAGGAACAGGCAAGTGACTACT
>JANELJ010000179.1 GCA_024511395.1 Gammaproteobacteria bacterium
TTTTCAAGGCGCATCCTGAACAGGTCTTCCTGAGGTATTTTTGGCTGTTTCTCTGGCTTCATTTTGGTCTGGAAATTTGCAAGGTAATAAGGCTTATTTTACCAAAAACCTGCAAATTTAATACCCACAATCAAGCAATATTTCTTTATAAATCAATGCTATATGTTTTATTCAGGGTGGACTAAATAGCGGTAAATTTAGCTATAGAGTGCCCCTGACTGAATAACTCAAGGCTTTCATCTTTAACTTTATACTGCTCTGCCTTGCCGATAATATCCATAAAGCTTTGTTCAATTTTAAGATTAGGACAGGCTTTGCGGGTACTGCGAAAGGGAACCAGGCTTATATTTGAACCATCAGCTGTAACAGGACCGGAAAAATAATTGCAGCCGCCAAAACCTTTTAAAGTGTTGCTGTCTGCTTTTATTATAAAATGCAGCTCTCTTTCCCGGGAACCGCCTTGCTGCTGACCTTCTACTTCCACCAGTAAAGACTTACCCGGCAGATAACGATGTTTAAGATAAGTACGTTCCAGAGCAGCATTATCTGCTTTAGTGGCCACCGGGAAACGCTGTTCCCGTTGGCAGTCTAGGAACAGGCCGGCATCCGCCATATAGGAATACATTTCACGCATTAGCTCTGCCTGTACGGGAAAATAGAGGGCTATAAGCAGAGATAATAATAAAAAATTTAAAGTTTTCATTCAAATTGTTCCCTGGTAAATGGCTTAATCTTAAATCTTAACACAGTTTTTCCTGGCTCAGATTATTGGTAATTGCAAATAATGTGCTAGAATTATTATAATAGCTACAAGGACATGAAAATGGAAACCAATATCCGACTGGCCATGAACAAGCATAAACAGGATACGGCTGCAAAAGCCCGCTGTATAGCTTACTTGGGTTTATGTGAAGTCATGGGAGGTATGAAGGAACGGATCTCTGTTATTGAAGAAGCTCACCGTATGAATCCCTCTGATACTATTATTCTTAAAGTTCTGGCATTTACCCATCTGCATCTTGGACAACGTCAGAAGGGCCTGGCCACGATTATTCTAGGGCTGAAAATCGATCCGCATAACAGGGAATTGTTTGAGTTTCTTAAACAGATTGGTTACCGCCAGAAGAGTGTAATCCCTTCCCTTGAACGAAATAATAAATTGAACCAGGTACTGGGGTGTTTTTTCCGCCGCAATGCACCTGCTGTTACGCTGGAAATGGTTTTGCCCAGAGCTGCCTGAAACAGCATCAAGTATCCATTCCAAAGTTTTTATAAGCAGATTATTTAAAAACCTGTTCCGGCAGCCAGGTGGCCAGCTGTGGCCAGTACGCCAAGGCAAACATCATGGTCACCTGTATCAGAATAAAGGGAGCCACGCCCTTATAAATATCCGTTATTTTTACAGACGGTGGAGCCACGCCACGTAAATAAAACAGGGCAAATCCAAAGGGCGGTGTTAAAAAAGATGTCTGCAGGTTAATGGCAATCATAATGCCCAGCCAGATCGGATCCACACCCAGGGTTAATAATACCGGTGCAATAATAGGCACCACCATAAAAGTAATTTCAATAAAATCCAGAATAAAGCCTAGTAAAAACATCACCAGCATAACAATCAGCAGGGGGCCAAAGGTGCCATCGGGCAGTGACTGAAGCAGCCAGTTGTCCGTATTATTTTCAGCAATACCGATTAAAAACTCCTCAATAATTTCATCGCCCCCAAAACCGCGAAAGGTCAGGGAAAAAATAGCCGCACCAATAAAAATAAAGAAAATCATACTGGTGACCTGGGTGGTTGAGTACATAACATCTTTTAATATCGGCAGGTTCAGTTGATTTTTTAATACCGCCAGCAGCAGGGCACACACGGCACCCACAGCAGCAGCTTCTGTGGGTGTTGCTGCACCGGTAAGAATAGAACCCAGTACTGCGACAATCAGTAACAGAGGAGGGATTAAAGCCTTTAAACTGCGCAGTAAAACAGATTCGCCCTGTAAATGGTTGTTGTCGGTAGGTGTTGTAATAACCTTTGGGAGCAGCCTTTCACTGCTCAGGCCCACAATAATTAAGTAGATGATATAAGCGGCCACCAGGATCAGTCCGGGGATCAAGGCTCCCACAAATAAATCTCCGACTGACAGAGTTTCTGGACTGAAAATTCCCATATTTAACTGTGCCTGCTGATAGGCGGCAGACAGGACATCACCCAGTAAAATCAGAATAATAGAAGGGGGGATTATTTGCCCCAGAGTGCCGGAGGCACAGATAGTACCCGTTGCTATACTGGGATGGTAACCACGTTTAAGCATAATAGGCAGAGACAGCAGACCCATGGTAACCACGGTAGCGCCGACAATACCGGTACTGGCCGCCAATAGCATACCGACCAGTACCACTGAAATTCCCAACCCGCCGCGTAGGGAGCCAAATAAATCCGCCATGGTGCCCAGTAATTCCTTAGCGACTTTGGAACGTTCCAGTATAACCCCCATAAATACAAACAACGGCACCGCCACCAGAGTCTGATTGGTCATTATGCCGAAGATACGATTAGGCAGAGCCTGCAGAAAAATTGGGTCAAAGGTATCGGTTAGCAGTCCGATTAAGGCAAACAGCAGAGCCGTTCCACCCAGAGAAAGGGCAACCGGGTAACCGAATAACAGCACAATACAGACACTGATGAACAGCAGCAGGGGCATGAGGGTTTCTATCATTAGACATTTCCGCCCTGAGTATCTGGGTCATTATTATTCATGACCTGAGGAGACAGCAGTCTGGCAATATTAAGCAGTAGTTGACTCAATCCCTGGATGAATAATAGCGCAGTCATCAGTAAAATTGTGGCTTTAAGCAGGTATATCCCCGGCAGGCCGCCGGCTTCGCCTGATTCTTCGTGCATGTTCCAGGAGGCCAGCACATAATCCCAGCTTATCCAGGCAATAAAATCGGTAACAGGCAATAATAAGAACAGGGTGCCCAGTAAATTCACCCAGGTTTTGCTTCGGGTGGACATCTTGCTGTAGAAAATGTCCACCCGCACATGACCGTCGTATTTTAAGGTATAAGGAATGCCTATCAGGAACACCAGGGCATGCATATAGATAACCGATTCCTGCATGGCAATCCAGCCAGTACCAAAGCCATAACGTAGTACCACAATAAAAAATGTAGTAAAAACCATTAATACGGTCAGCCAGGCAATCAGCTTGCCGCTGCGCACAGAGAGCTGTTCCAGTAGTCCGGCTGTTTTAACCGTACCTGAAACAAAAGCTGAAGCTGAGGTTTTTGAAGATTCAGAATGCATATTATTCCAGTATCTAATGCAGTAATGGTTTATCCCGATGATAGAGCAGCAGGTATTTTAACACATCCGGATCTTTATCCTGAATCAATTGTGCTGAATTTTGGGGACTGTTTTCAGGTGGCTTTTTATTATACTTATCACGATTTTGATGTAGCAGGCGGGATATCCAGAAACGCAGTACTGTAAAGCGCAGCATGGCCGGCCATTGCTGGTGTTCCTCATTGGTCAGGAGGCGGAGTTTCTGATAAGTCTGCAGTACGGCTCTGACCTTGTCCGGGTTTAGTGTATGCTTCTCCTCAAAAAAGACCTCAAGACACCAGTCATTGACGACTGTGGCCAGGTCAAACAAAAGTGGCCCGTTGCAGGCGGAATAAAAATCCAGTACCCCGCTAAGACGGTTTTCCAGGAACAGGGCATTATCCCGGAACAGATCGGCATGAATGATCCCCCGGGGGAGATTAAGATTGATATCTGGCTGCAGTTCTTCAAGTTCCTGAGTTAATAAGTGCTTATCTTCGGTGCTAAGCGTGTTTTCAGCCAGCAGTTGCCTGGCTGTGGACAACAGCCTTTGAATATCCCATGGATTGGTTCTGGTTCGCGGATAGTCACGGGTATTTAAGTGCAGCTTGGCTAAAAATTCACCTATCTGACGGCAGTGTTCCAGCTCCGGCTGTTCTATATGCTGCCCCGGCAGTCGCTTAAAAAGAGCGGTAGGTTTTGCCTGCCAGTAACACAGTCGCTGGCCGTTTTTATCTGTCAGAGCCTGGGGTACGGGCAGGGTGTTCTGCCTGAGAAAATCCAGCAAGTGCAAATACCAGTCAATATCACGGCTGTTGAAATGTTCGTAAATGGTTAAAATATAACTATCTTTACCGGCCTGCAGAAAATAATTACTGTTTTCAATACCATTTTGTATAGGGCTAAGCTGAAACTGATGGGGTTCAGTGATAAGGTAATTGGCCAGAAGACTTTTTGCTTCGGTTGCACTGATAGAGGTGTAAACTGACATCTGTAAAGTTTAAAAAGTTCCAGAATTTATTTTTGTATTAAACCTGAACAAACCTGTTTAATAGATGAGTTTATTTATTAACTAAAGTTTAGAGCGACGGCTCACCCTTGAGAGTCCTGTTTCGCTCATACGTTCTTTAACAATTTGTTTGTAACCAGCTGTTTTGAAATTGTTTTTATAACAAATCTTCAAATCGCCTTAAAATATCCGTATCCGGCGGCTGGAATTTTTGGGACTTACTATCCCACCAGTCCCTGACCCTAACCTGCGAAAAATACCTTATCAGTCCCATTCGTATTCTTCCGGCAGTAATGGGTGTATTCTTTCGCCAGGGCGTATTATCAATTAAGCGCAATACCGGGTCCGGACATTTAATAGCCCGCAATTGAGGTATAATATACCCCAGAGCAATAATGTGTACCCATCGATGTAACACCTTCCGGGTTTTCTGCCAGGTCTGTTTCATGCCCTAGTCATTTTTTAACTGATTGAACAAGGGCTCAATCGACCAGCGCTTTTCATAAGCGACAATAATATCCAGACCACTTAACTGCATATCTGTTGACAGTAATAGACGTGGTCTTTTTTTCCC
>JANELJ010000398.1 GCA_024511395.1 Gammaproteobacteria bacterium
CCCGAAGTTTGGCTTTCATTAAATGGTAGGTTTTGGGATCTTTCATCCGAACCATTTGTCGTTTGTACTGCGCAGCGCGTTGAGTCGCCTCGGCAATCCGGTTAATGGTTATCGGGTGGGTGCGTAAAAATTCAGGATAGCTTTTGCCGGCATAACGGTTTTTACGTTCCAGTTTCTGAAAAAATCCGGGCATACCGGAGGGATCATAACCGGACAGAGCCAGATAGCGCATACCAATGCGATCGGCCTCTTTTTCATTGGCGCGGGTATAGTTAATCTGCGCCTGCTGACCTGCTGCAGACAGTCCCACTGCTGCGGCTGCACCCACATCACCCCCAGCGCCTCCTGCAGTGCCCAATAAAATACCAGCAATCATACCGGCCATAATGGGCAGACTGAGTTGATTGGCTTTTTCAAAGCTGCGGGCCAGGTGACGTTGGGTAACATGGGCAATTTCATGCCCCAGAACTGAGGCCAGCTCACTTTCCGTCTCAGTGGTCAGAAACAGTCCGCTGTACACAGCAACCACCCCGCCGGGTGTAGCAAAGGCATTGATTTGTTTAGAATTAATCAGAAAAAAATGAAAGTTCTGGTAATAATCATCACTATTGGCAACCAGTGAATAACCCAGGTTGGAGATATATTCGTTTAGCTCTAGGTCGTCAATAACCTGATGGGAATTACGGATCTGGGTAGCAATTTCCCGTCCAATCTGCTCCTCCATATGAGGTGTCAGTGAGACACTGGAAGAGGCTCCCATATCAGGCAGCTGTATTTCTGAGCCAAAGGCCGGACGTACTAATAGGCTCAGACTGATAAACAGGTTAAAGAACAGGAAGAAGAAATTTTTCACAGGGCCGGTAGCTTCCATCGAGACTAAAGATTGACTGTTATATGATGCTTAAGATGAGAAATATATAGACAATAAATACAGAAATTTGTTCACAAATCAAGTATATAAATACCTGATTAAAATACTCGGCTTGAATTTAGTGTATATTAATATATAATTAAATGCTTTTTGAAAGCCATACCAGTTAACGATTTTATAATAGACATTGATACCTTGTATAGGGGATTCCTGATCCATGTATGGGATAAAAGAAATTGATGCCGCTGAATTAAGCAAGCAACTGAGCAGTACCACAGAAAACAGCTTACCGGAAAAGCTCAGGCTGATAGATGTGTGAACGCCTGCGGAAGTAGCTCGCGGCAAAATCGCAGGCTCAGAAAACCTGCCGTTACACGTTATCCCCTTAAAAGTAGAAGAGCTGGATACAGATGAAACTATTGTTTTCTACTGCCAGACAGGCACCCGCTCAGCCCAGGCCTGTGCTTTTATGACCTCAAAAGGGGTAGACAATTGCTATAATCTGCGGGGGTGGGGATTGTTACCTGGGTGCAGATGGGGTTGCCGATAGGATAAGAGCAGCGTTCAGCGCTGAGAGTTCAGCGTTCAGAAAGAACCAGAGCAACAGCAACAGAATTTATCTTTAAGTTAGTACAAAATATTTTGATATTTTGCTTGATGCATATTCTGGCCGATCATGAACACTGATTCTGATTTATCGTGAACACCCATTCTGATCTCATCGTGAACACTTTTACTGTT
>JANELJ010000180.1 GCA_024511395.1 Gammaproteobacteria bacterium
TTTGCCAAATGGCGATGTCAACGTTGACGGTCTCCAAAACAACCGTTTACTGGTGGTATTCATTATTGGAATCCATTGTTAACCATAAACGAAAACAATTAACGGATGTACTTGAAAGAACATATTTTTTCCTGAAAGAAAATGCTGGCAGAGCTCATCCTAAACGAGATAAGTCTACTGGACTTTATCAGTTTGGTGTAGAACCTAATTATGGAGTTACATCCTGATGGTTAAACTATTGAAACAAAATGATAAAATCCTTAAAGACATACCTATGTAAATAAGCTAATATAGGGATCAGATATACACTCGGAATTATACTCATGCAAATACTACTGGTTGAAGATGATCTGTCGCTTGCAGATGGTCTGCAGCAGGCATTGAAACAGGAAGGGATCACAGTTAATCATGTGGCAAGAGGTGAAGAAGCTCTGCATGTGGCTCAAAGCTTCCCGCCTGATATTATGATCCTGGATCTGGGTTTGCCTGATATGGACGGACTGGAAGTGCTATCCAGGTTACGTAAAGAACATATCACTCTGCCTATTTTAATTTTGACTGCTCGGTCTTCGGTTGAAGATAAGGTTTCAGGCCTGGATGTCGGTGCTGATGATTATCTGGCTAAGCCCTTTGAAATGCAGGAACTTCTGGCCCGTATCCGGGTACTCGAGCGTCGTATCAGTACTACTACTGCATCCAATGATATTGTGGTTGGTAATGTTTCACTGGATCCCAAAGCTATGCAGGTTAAGGTTGACGGTAAGGATATTGTACTTTCCAAATCCGAGTATATGCTGCTTAAGGCCCTGATGCAAAATGCCGGACGGATCCTTACCCGTGATAATCTTGAATCGCAGCTTTACAGCTGGGGAGAAGAAGTCAGCAGTAATACCCTGGAAGTACATATTCACCATCTGAGAAAAAAAATTGCTGCTGATTTTATTAAAACCGTAAGAGGTGTCGGGTACACGGTTAATAAGACATGAAGTCTATTCGTACTTTCCTGATCACGGTTATTTTATCCACGATCACCCTGGTGGTTTTCCTGTCAGCCCTGAACGGTTACAAAGACAGTATGCATAAGGCCGAACAGTTGTTCGATATGGCGCTGGTTGATAAGGCCTATCTTTTATCCATTGTCTTTTCACTGTTTAATGAGAATGGTTATAAGCCTTTATCTGAATCCAGAGTGATTAATTTAATGCAGGCCAAACATCCGGAAATTAAAGGTAATGATGTCTTTATGTTTCAGATCTGGCAGGATAATATCCTGTTATTACGATCCTTACAGACACCCAAAGAACCCATCAGTGATTTTAAGACTGGTTTTCAGAATAAAAATATTATTGGTCATCGCTGGCGAATCTATGCATTTTATAATGATAAGTTGTATTTATGGATACTGACCGCAGAGCGCAGTGATATTCGGTATGTACTGGCAGAAAATATTATCCTGGAAACCATCCTGCCAGTTATTATTATGCTGCCCTTATTGGGAATATTGATCTGGATATTAATCAGTTACGGTCTGTCTCCCTTAAGAAAACTGGCCCAGGAACTGGGTAATAAAAAAGCCGATGATCTCAGTCC
The DNA here is from genome assembly GCA_024511395.1 of Gammaproteobacteria bacterium. Taxonomy (GTDB): domain Bacteria; phylum Pseudomonadota; class Gammaproteobacteria; order GRL18; family GRL18; genus JANELJ01. The sequence continues at coordinate 1,591 of JANELJ010000180.1, forward strand.
TCTGCCTGTTGATCAGCAACCGGTAGAATTAATTCAGGTGGTTAATTCCACTAATAACCTGTTTAACCGTTTAAAAGCCTCTTTTTTAAGAGAAAAACGTTTTGCATCGGATGCAGCCCATGAACTGCGAACGCCTATCAGTGCTATTAAAATTCATTTGCATAACCTGACCCAAGTAGTGCCTGAGGATAATCACAGTTTTCAGCAGTTAAATGATGCGGTTAATCGTATGGGACATTTAGTGGAACAGATTCTGAATCTAAACAGAACATCACCGGAGCAGTATATTTCCAAATTTACTGAGGTGGACCTGTATACTATTGCCCAGGAAGTGATTGCCAGGGAATACCAGCAGTTTGCTGAAAAAGATCTGCAGATTGAACTGGAAGGGAAACATGTTCATATTAATGGTGATCCCTTTGCTCTGGATGTATTATTACAGAATCTTCTGAGTAATGCCTGTAAGTACAGTAATAATGGAGACTCCGTTCGTGTATCCATTAACACAACAGAACAGTCGGTAGAACTGCAGGTACAGAATTCCGGACCGGGAGTTCCGGAAGATCAGTATGGTCGTCTTTTTGATCGCTTTTACCGTTTACATGGTGATCGTCATGATTCCGGTGTCACCGGCTGCGGCCTTGGGCTGGCAATTGTTCAGCAGATAGCGGAATTACACCAGGCCAGAATAGAACTGGGTCATTCAAGTTTTTCTACAGGATTATCAGTTAAAGTGATTTTTAATAAAAATAACGTTAACACCAGAGATGAGGGCAGAAACAATGCGTAAGTCTCCTTTTATCTGGTTATTGTCTGTCATTGGATTTATTTTTCCGGGTCTTAATGTATTGGCGGCAACGCCGTTAATTGATGTTGAAATTAAAAACCACCTGTTTATACCTTCAGAAATTATCATACCGGAAAATACCAAGGTAAAACTGGTGATCCACAACCGGGATGAAACCGACGAAGAATTTGAAAGTTATGAGCTTAACCGGGAAAAAGTGATTATAGGCAATCGTAAAGGCATAATTTTTATCGGGCCATTACCGGCTGGAGAATATCCGTTTTTCGGGGAATTCTTTCCTAAAACAGCACAGGGGAAAGTCATTGTCAAATAAAATCCTATGTATCACAGGATTAGAACCATGCTGTTAAATTCTGTTATTATTGTTTTACGGGAAGTGCTGGAAGCGGCTCTTATTTTCAGTATCTTACTGGCGCTTTCCAAACAGAGCCGGATTCATCGTACCTGGATCATCTGGTCTTTGCTTATTGGCCTGTTCGGTGCTGTGATTTATGGTATTAATATACCACTGGTTTCTGAATGGTTTGATGGTGTAGGCCAGGAGGTGGTGAATGCCTTAATGCAGTATGCTGTTTATATTATGCTGCTGCTCTATATTATTATTTTACTGTTATATGCCTCTGAACCAGCACCAGAAACCCGGAAGCTGCTGGTGATTATGATGGTATTGATCACCTCGATTGCCATGATCTGTGAAGGAGCTGAAATTTTACTGTATTTTTTCTCTGTGACCCGCAGTGCCCATCATTATGCCGCGGTTATGATGGGAATGATTATTGGCGCCAGTATCGGTATCAGTATCGGTTTCCTGTTTTATTATCTGCTGATGAACATTTGTGAGAAATGGTCTATGATTTTTGGTCTGGGGCTGTTGATCTTGGTTTCATCGGGTATGATATCCCAGGCCACCCTGTTAATGATCCAGGCCGACTGGCTGCCAGCTCAAATGCCCTTATGGAATACTTCAGACTTTTTGTCTGAAAAGTCGGTATTAGGTCAGCTGCTTTATGCCCTGGTAGGTTATGAAGCTACTCCGACGGCACTACAGGCCAGTATGTATCTGGGAGGGCTGATTCTGCCAGTATTTATTATTGTATTATTAAAACTAAAGTTTAAAGGCTAATGTTGAAAGACCATCCTGGTTTAGAACAAACCTTATTAAAAATCAGTCAAATGAATTCTGATAAATATTTTTTAAAACATAGCCTGGTATTTTTATCAGCTCTGATAGTATTCCTGTTATCTTCGCCGCTTTATGCTGACGGTGCTTCGGGAGGAACTTTTATTGATAAGGTCTATCACCCTTATGTACAGCCTCATGAACGGGAATTCGAGTGGCGTGGTACCTATAAAAAAGATTCAGAAAACCGTAATCAGGATAATGCTCAGCGACATAAGCTTGCTTATGCTCAGTCTTTTAATGAACGCTGGATGGGAGAGATATATCTGGTTGGAGAAAAAAACCGTGATCAGGATTTTAAATTAGTATCTGTAGAACTGGAAGCTCTCTGGCAGATCACGGAGCAGGGTGAATATGATTATGACTGGGGCATGTTATTTGAAGCAGAACATGAAACTGAAGAACATATTTCAGAAATCTCATCGGCTCTGTTAATTGAACGGGAATGGGGTAAGTGGGTCGGTACGGCCAACCTGTATTTAATTTATGAATGGGGCAGTCATATTGATAATAAGCTGGAAACCGCAATGGCATTGCAGGGCAGATACCGTCTTTCCAGACAACTGGAACCGGCCATAGAATTTTACAGCAGTAACACCAGTGAGGGTATTGGTCCGGTTTTACTGGGTACCATTAAACTCGGCGGCAGAAAACAGATCCGCTGGGAAGCGGGTGTTATTGCCGGGTTGGATAATGAGACAGCCGATGAAACCTATAAATTTTCAATAGAATTTGAATTTTAGGTTTAAATGCTGCTATGGCAAGAGTGCGACATAAATACGCTGATAATGGTTTTTACGGTATTGGTTTGTTAATAATGTTGATGAAATCAATATTGGTACGCTCTGGCGGTCTGCCTATATTCTGGGGGCGTCCTTTATTTTTACCGTGGACAGGAAATACCAGAAGCAGGGTAGTGATGTGACTAAAGCCTGGATAAAAATACCCCTGTACCATTATATTTCGGTAGAGGATCTTAAAACTCATCTGCCGTATAACACACCTCTGGTTGGAGTAGAAATGACTCAGGATGACGTTGCTCTGAGTGATTTTAAACATCCGCCCAGAGCTGATGTGGCTATACTATTCCGGACACACAACTTAAAATGCTTTTAAAAAGAGAGTGTGTTCAAAATGACAGATAAAACAAGACAAGCAAAGAGCTATACCCCGGAATTCAGAGAATCAGCAGTACAGTTGGTTATCGAGTCAGAAAAGTCGGTTTCAGTAGTTGCCAAAGAACTGGATGTAAACGTTAATACCTTACATAGTCTGACCTGAATGAATCATAGCACATTGATTTATAAGGAAATATTG
>JANELJ010000027.1 GCA_024511395.1 Gammaproteobacteria bacterium
ATTAACTCCCACTAGAGAGATGGCATCTGGTGCAAAAGATGAATGCTCTGTGCCGTTTTTAGGCGTCTAGCTTGCTCATCTCTGACTGCATCTGATAACGCTCTTTATCCTTCTGTCTGCGCTTACGACGTTCTTTATGGAAGGTCAGACCGGTACCGGCAGGTATCAGACGACCGACAATGACGTTTTCTTTCAGACCGCGCAGATCATCCACCTTGCCGCTGACAGATGCTTCTGTCAGTACCCGGGTGGTTTCCTGGAAGGACGCTGCAGAAATAAAGGACTCTGTTGCCAGAGAAGCCTTGGTAATACCCAACAGCAGTCTTTCGAATGTTGCTGGCAGTTTACCTTCTTTTTCTACCCGTTCGTTTTCTTCAATAATAGCTGCAAATTCAACCTGTTCACCCTTAATAAAGTTGGTGTCACCGGGGTTAAGAATTTCAGCACGTTTAATCATCTGACGGATAATGACTTCAATATGCTTGTCATTAATTTTTACACCCTGCAGACGATAAACTTCCTGTACTTCATTAACAATGTAGTTAGCCAGTTCCTGTTCGCCTTTCAGACGCAGGATATCATGCGGATTGGGTGCGCCATCGGAAATAACCTCACCCTTTTCTACCGATTCACCTTCAAATACATTAATGTGACGCCACTTGGGCAGCAGTTCTTCGTATGGCTTGCCTTCCTTAGGCGTAATCACCAGACGCTGCTTACCTTTGGTCTCTTTACCAAAGCTGACCACACCGGAAATTTCCGCCAGAATGGAAGATTCCTTGGGTTTTCTGGCTTCAAACAGATCCGCAACCCGTGGCAGACCACCGGTAATATCCTTGGTCTTGGAGGATTCCTGAGGAATACGGGCAACTGCATCACCAACCATTACGGTATCACCATCGGCGTGGTTTACAATCGCGCCGGCAGGTAAAGCATACTGTGCTGGAATGTCAGTGCCGACAATATTCAGATCATTACCGTCCGTATCAATCAGTTTAACCATTGGACGCAGGTCTTTGGCACTGCCGCTGCGCTGCTTGGGATCAATAACCACCAAGGAACTCAGACCGGTAATCGCATCAGTTTCCTTATTAACCGTGACCCCATCAATAAAGTCAATAAACTTGACCACACCGGCCACTTCAGTAATAACCGGATGGGTATGTGGATCCCAAGTGGCAATCACATCACCGCCTTTGGCTTCAGAACCATCGGTAACCGTCAGCACCGCACCATAAGGCACTTTATAACGTTCACGTTCACGGCCATGGGTATCGACCACGGTCAGTTCACCAGAACGGGAAACCGCCACGATATTGCCGTTTTCCTGGGTCACTGTCTTGATATTATGCAAACGGATAGTACCGCTGGTCTTAATTTCAATACTGCTCACCGACGCGGAACGAGAAGCTGCACCACCAATGTGGAAGGTACGCATGGTCAGCTGGGTACCGGGTTCACCAATAGACTGGGCTGCAATAACACCGACTGCTTCACCCATATTGATCTTGTGCCCGCGGGCCAGATCACGACCATAACAGGTGGCACAGATACCAAAGCGGGTTTCACAGGAAATGGGTGAGCGAACCTTCATATGATCCACACCCAGTTCATCCAGTTGTTCACACCAGGCTTCATCCAGCAGAGTGCCCTTGGGAATAATTACTTCATCGCTGTTGGCCTTGATAACATCTTCAGCCACAATACGACCCAACACTCTTTCACGTAAGGGTTCAACAACATCACCACCTTCAATCAGTGACTGAACCATAACACCCTGTTCGGTTCCGCAGTCGTCTTCAACCACGACCAGATCCTGGGCAACGTCTACCAGACGACGAGTCAGGTAACCGGAGTTTGCAGTTTTCAGTGCGGTATCGGCCAGACCTTTACGAGCACCGTGAGTAGAAATAAAGTACTGCAGTACGCTCAGACCTTCACGGAAATTTGCTGTAATCGGCGTTTCAATAATGGAACCGTCCGGCTTAGCCATCAGACCACGCATACCGGCAAGCTGTCTGATCTGGGCGGCACTACCACGAGCACCGGAGTCAGCCATCATATAGACCGAATTAAAGGAGGTCTGTTTAATCACATCACCTTTATTTGGAATGGTATCCTTAATATCATCAGGTACGATGTCTTTTAAGGGTTTACCGGACACTGGAGAAGTCGGAACATAATCAATTTCAATTTCATCAAATTCCAGGATTTCCATCATGGCCTTGGCGACTTCCTCATTGGCATGAGACCAGATATCAATTACCTTATTATAGCGTTCACCATTAGTAACCAGACCGGATTCATACTGTTCCTGGATTTCCTGAACTTCTTTTTCCGCTTTTTCAATAATGGTGTACTTCGCTTCCGGGATCACCATATCGTTGACACCAAAAGAGGCACCGGAACGAGCCGCATAAGAAAAACCTGTGTACATCAGCTGGTCAGCAAAAATAACGGTTTCTTTCAGACCGACTTCACGGTAGCAGGCGTTAATTAAGGCAGAAATGGATTTTTTGGTTAAATCCTTGTTCATTAAATCAAAGCTTAAACCAGGTGCCAGGATTTTGGATAAAATGGAACGGCCTACCGTAGTATCCACTACGCGGCTGTGTTCAACCAGTTCACCATTCTCATCTTTCAGATATTCGGTAATACGAGTTTTAACCTTGGCATGTAATACCGCATTGCCGGTTTCAAAGGCACGTTCCGCTTCCATGGCATCGGCAAACATCATGCCTTCACCTTTGGAGTTGATCAGCTCACGGGTCATATAGTAAAGCCCCAGTACCACGTCCTGAGAAGGTACAATAATAGGCTCACCATTGGCCGGTGACAGAATATTATTGGAGGCCATCATCAGGGAACGGGCTTCCAGCTGCGCTTCAATAGACAGTGGAATATGCACGGCCATCTGGTCACCGTCAAAGTCAGCATTAAAGGCAGTACAGACCAGCGGATGCAGCTGAATGGCTTTACCTTCAATCAGTACTGGTTCAAAAGCCTGAATACCCAGACGGTGCAGGGTTGGTGCACGGTTAAGCATAACCGGATGTTCACGAATGACTTCTTCCAGGATATCCCAGACTTCCGGGCCTTCCCGTTCTACCATTTTCTTGGCGGCTTTAATGGTGGTTGCCAGGCCGCGTAATTCCAGCTTGCTGAAAATAAAGGGCTTGAATAATTCCAGCGCCATTTTCTTGGGCAGACCGCACTGATGCAGACGCAGAGTCGGGCCAACCACAATAACGGAACGACCAGAGTAATCTACCCGTTTACCCAGCAGGTTCTGACGGAAACGACCCTGCTTACCCTTGATCATATCAGCCAGGGATTTCAGTGGACGCTTGTTGGAACCGGTAATGGCACGACCGCGACGACCGTTATCCAGCAGGGCATCAACAGACTCCTGCAGCATACGCTTTTCATTACGGACAATAATATCCGGCGCATTAAGTTCTAATAAACGCTTCAGACGGTTATTACGGTTAATGACACGACGATATAAATCGTTCAGATCAGAGGTGGCAAAACGACCGCCTTCCAGAGGCACCAAGGGGCGTAAATCCGGCGGCAGAACCGGCAGAATGGTCATAACCATCCATTCAGGCAGGTTGTTGGAATCATTAAAGGCTTCCAGCAGCTTCAGGCGCTTAGAAAATTTCTTTAACTTGGTTTCTGATTCGGTACCCGCCATTTCTTCACGGATATGCGCGATTTCCTTGGTGATATTGATGGATTTCAGCAGTTCACGTACCGCTTCAGCACCCATACGGGCATCAAAATCATCACCGTATTCTTCAATCGCATCCAAGTATTGTTCATCAGATAAAATCTGGTTTTTCTCCAGAGTGGTCATACCGGGATCAATGACCACAAAGGCTTCAAAATACAGTACCCGCTCAATATCACGCAGAGTCATATCCAGCAGCAGCCCCATACGGGAAGGCAGTGATTTTAAATACCAGATGTGGGCTACCGGACTGGCCAGATCAATGTGACCCATACGATCACGACGAACCTTAGACTGGGTGACTTCTACACCACATTTTTCACAGATAACACCGCGGTGCTTAAGGCGCTTGTATTTACCACACAAGCATTCGTAATCCTTAACAGGTCCGAAGATCTTGGCACAGAACAGGCCGTCTCTTTCCGGCTTGAAGGTACGATAATTAATGGTTTCGGGTTTTTTAACCTCACCATATGACCAGGATTTAATCTTGGCGGGTGAAGCTAGTCCTATACGGATGGCGTCAAAATCATCGAATTGATTTTGTTGTTTTATGAGATTTAATAAATCTTTCAACTTGGTATCCTCTAGTGATGCGCCATGTGAGGGGGGCTTAATAGCGCCCCTCGGAATTTTTTGGTTCAGAATGTCTTTAGTCGATTTTGAGCATTCAGCGTTCAGAAAAAGACTAAAGAGCTTCTGTGGTTAGTCGACCTGTTCCAGTTCGATGTCTATGCCGAGGGCTCGTATTTCTTTTAGAAGTACGTTAAAGGACTCGGGCATGCCGGTATCGATGCGGTGGTCGCCGTCGACGATGTTTTTGTACATTCTGGTACGGCCGGCTACGTCATCGGATTTGACTGTCAGCATTTCCTGCAATGTATAAGCAGCACCATAAGCTTCCAGTGCCCAGACTTCCATTTCTCCGAAGCGCTGACCACCGAACTGAGCCTTACCACCTAACGGCTGCTGGGTTACCAGGCTGTATGGGCCGGTAGAACGGGCGTGCATCTTGTCATCTACCAGGTGGTTCAGTTTCAGCATATACATATAACCGACGGTGACCGGACGGTCAAACTTGTCTCCGGTACGGCCATCATACAGGGTGGACTGACCGGACTCATCATTACCGCCGAGTTTCAGCAGGCGTTTAATTTCGCTTTCTGCAGCACCATCAAATACCGGGGTCGCCATGGGCACACCGGCTTTCAGGTTACCTGCCAGCTCTATGATTTCTGCATCATTCAGACTGTCGAGATCTTCCTTGGTACCGGCACTCTTGTTATAGACTTCATCCAGGAATAAGCGTAATTCCTTAACTTTTTCAGCTTCTTCTGCTTTTTGCTGCAGGATGTCACCAATTTTTAGTCCCAGGCCACGTGCTGCCCAGCCCAGGTGCGTTTCAAGAACCTGTCCGACATTCATTCGAGAGGGTACACCCAGTGGATTCAGTACGATATCCACGGTACGGCCATCTTCCAGGTATGGCATATCTTCAACGGTAACAATGGTGGAAATAACACCCTTGTTACCATGACGTCCTGCCATTTTATCACCTGGCTGAATACGGCGTTTAACGGCCATATAGACCTTAACCATTTTCAGTACGCCAGGAGCCAGATCATCACCAGCTACAATCTTCTTACGCTTTTCTTCGTACTGTTCGTCAAAGTCGGTACGGGCATGTTCGAGCTGTTCAGCCAGTTTGCCCAGCTGTTCTTGCTTGTCGGTATCACGCAGCGTAATATCAAACCACTTGCTACGCTGTTCCAGACCTTCCAGCAGCTCTTTAGTGACCTTGTCACCGGCTTTCATACCTAGACCACCGTCAACCACTTCTCCGACAATCAGACGTTCAACACGGCTGTAGGTATCTTCTTCTACAATCCGGTACTGGTCGTTCATATCCTTACGTACCGCTGCCAGTGCATCTTCCTCAATGGAACGGGCACGAGCATCTTTTTCCAGTCCGTTACGGGTAAAGACCTGCACATCAATAATGGTACCGACCTTGCTGCCGGATACTCTTAATGAAGTGTCTTTAACATCGGAGGCTTTTTCACCGAAAATGGCTCTCAGTAATTTTTCTTCCGGTGTTAACTGGGTTTCACCTTTAGGAGTCACCTTACCAACCAGAATATCACCGCCTTTGACTTCAGCACCGATATAAACAATACCGGACTCGTCCAGCTTGGCCAGTGCCGATTCACCGACATTGGGAATATCTGAGGTAATTTCTTCAGAACCCAGCTTAGTATCACGGGCAATACAGGTCAGTTCTTCAATATGAATGGTGGTAAAACGATCTTCGTCTACCATCCGTTCGGATACCAGAATGGAATCCTCAAAGTTGTAACCATTCCAGGGCATAAAGGCAATCATCATATTCTGCCCCAGAGCCAGTTCACCTAGGTCAGTGGATGGACCGTCAGCAATCACATCGCCGCGGGCAATAATATTGCCTTCCTGAACCAGTGGCCGCTGGTTTATACAGGTGTTCTGGTTAGAACGGGTGTACTTGGTCAGGTTGTAGATATCAACACCGGATTCACCTGGCAGGGTTTCATCATCATTAACACGAATAACGATACGAGATGCATCCACCTTGTCAATAATACCGCCGCGTTTAGCTACAGTGGCCACACCGGAATCTTTCGCTACAGTGCGCTCCATGCCGGTACCAACCAGCGGCTTATCCGCTTTCAATGTGGGTACAGCCTGACGCTGCATATTGGAACCCATTAAGGCCCGGTTAGCATCATCATGTTCCAGGAAGGGGATCATGGAAGCCGCAACCGAGACAATCTGTCTGGGCGATACATCCATATAGTCCACTTTTTCCGGCGGTTGGGTGCCAAATTCATTTAAGTGACGGCAGTTAACCATTGGGTCAGTCAGTTTGCCGTTTTCATCCACCGTAGCATTAGCCTGTGCAATAACAAATTCTGCTTTGTCAATGGCTGACAGGTAGTCTACCTGATCGGTAACATGGCCATCCACAATCTTACGATAAGGGGATTCCAGGAAGCCATAGTCATTGGTACGAGCATAAACGGCCAGCGAGTTAATCAGACCAATATTGGGTCCTTCAGGCGTTTCAATAGGACAGACACGACCATAGTGAGTCGGATGCACGTCACGTACCTCAAAACCGGCGCGTTCACGGGTCAGACCACCAGGGCCTAATGCGGAAACACGGCGTTTATGGGTAATTTCTGATAAGGGATTGTTCTGATCCATAAACTGGGATAGCTGACTGGAACTGAAAAATTCCTTAATCGCTGCAGAAACCGGCTTGGCATTAATTAATTCCTGAGGCATCAGGTTATCGGCTTCAGCCAGTGTCAGACGCTCTTTTACTGCGCGCTCAACCCGAACCAGACCAACACGGAACTGGTTTTCTGCCATTTCACCCACGCTGCGCACACGACGGTTGCCCAGGTGATCGATATCATCCACAACACCTTTGCCGTTTTTAATGTCCAGCAGAGTTTTAATGACGGCAATAATATCTTCATTGGATAAAGTACCCGGGCCTGTCAGATCTTCACGGCCGATACGGCGGTTGAACTTCATACGTCCAACGGCAGACAGGTCATAACGCTCTTCTGTAAAGAACAGGTTATTAAACAGGGCTTCTGCGGCTTCTTTGGTTGGTGGCTCGCCAGGACGCATCATACGGTAGATTTCTACCTGTGCTTCCAGCTGCGTGGTTGAATTGTCAATACGCAGAGTATCAGAAATATAAGGACCGGCATCCAGTTCATTAGTGTACAGGGTCTGGATTTCTTTAATACCGGCATTAAGCAGTTTTTCTATAATTTCTTCAGTAATTTCATCATTGGCATTGACGATAATTTCTCCGGTTTCAGGATCCACTATGTTTTTAGCCAGCGCTTTACCATGCAGCAGTTCCAGCGGCATGTCGATGTATTTCATTTTGGTCTTTTCAATCTGGCGTACATGACGTGCAGTCACACGACGACCGGCTTCGACGATAACATTACTCTTGTCATCTTTAATGTCAAAGTTAAAGGTTTCACCGCGCATTCTTTCAGAAACCAGTTTCAGTTCAGCCGTCTCGGCACTGATTTTGAAATCATCAAAATCAAAAAACATCTCAAGGATCTGTTCGGTATCATAACCTAGGGCACGTAATATAATGGTGGCGGGTAATTTACGAAAACGGTCAATACGTACAAAGACATTGTCTTTTGGATCAAATTCAAAATCCAGCCAGGAACCACGGTATGGAATGACCCGGGCATTAAAGAGTAACTTACCGGAAGAGTGAGTTTTACCCTTATCATGATCAAAAAACACCCCGGGACTTCTGTGCAGCTGGGAAACGATAACCCGTTCTGTACCATTAATAATAAAGGTACCAGTTTCTGTCATCAGGGGTATTTCACCCATAAAGACTTCCTGTTCACGGATGTCCTTAACCTTTTTCTTAGCACTGGAGTCTCTATCATAAATGACCAGGCGCAGCTTGACTCTTAAGGGAGCCGAGTAGGTTACACCACGGGTGCGACATTCTCTTTCATCAAAGGCGGGTTTACCCAGACGATAGCTGATGTATTCCAGGCTGGCACTGCCATTAAAACTGACAATTGGAAAAACGGATTTGAAAGTACCTTCCAGACCAACTTCACGGCGGCCTTCAGGGTTTGCTTCTGCTTGTAAAAAGTTACGGAATGAATCGAGTTGTATTGCCAGTAAGTAAGGAACTTCCATTACCGATTTAGAAGCTCCAAAATCCTTACGAATACGTTTTTTTTCTGTAAATGAATAGGCCATTTATTTTCCCGAGCAATCTCTGTAAAAAATACCAAGCTGCATTGTGATTATTCACTGCAACCAATATGAACTTTAAGCAGGGCTAAAGCAAGTTGACCCCTATCGAGTTATTTCAACTATTCACCCTGTATAATTTCAAAGAAATTAACAAGATACATAATTAAAACGTCTTTACTTTCTAACTACTAATTTCAACTGTTTTAGAAACGGAAACTGGCCGGTGATCTAAACCACCGGCCAGTTTCCGTTTTATCGCCCCGCTACTTAAAGTAGCGGGGCGATAAAGATACGCTCTGTCTTACTTAAGTTCGACAGATGCACCCGCTTCTTCAAGCTGCTTTTTGATGTCTTCAGCTTCAGCCTTGTCAACACCTTCTTTAACAGGTGCAGGAGCGCCGTCAACAACACCCTTAGCTTCTTTCAGACCCAGACCAGTAATCGCACGAACAGCCTTGATGACGTTTACTTTCTTGTCACCCGCAGCAGTCAGGATTACATCAAATTCAGTCTGTTCAGCAACAGCACCGCCAGCATCACCAGCTGCCGCAGGAGCAGCAGCTACTGCAGCGGCAGCAGATACGCCAAATTTTTCTTCCATTGCTTCAACCAGTTCAACAACTTCCATTACGGTCATATTAGCAATTGCTTCTAACATTTCGTCTTTAGTTACAGCCATTTTTAACTCCAAAATTTTTTTGATTATTGCGCATTGCTGATTCTTAAAAAAACAGGTCTCGCTGAATAATCGATTGGTTTACCATTAATAATTTAATCTTTCGTAGTGCCAAGCTAACTGCTTAACCTGCTTCTTTCTGATCACGGACAGCCGCGACAGTACGAACCAGTTTAGCGTGTGGCTCTGCCAGAGTACGAACAAATTTCGTAACAGGTGCTTTCATAACAGACATCAGCATACTAATGGCCTGATCTTTAGTAGGCATTTTAGCAAGCGTCTTAACGTCTTCAGGGGACATTAATTTACCACCTACAGAAACGATTTTGACCTGAAGCTTGTCATTGTCTTTCATGAAATCAACGATAACACGACCTGCTGCACCTGGATCTTCTTCTGAAAAAGCCAGAACCAGAGAACCTGTCAGGTCATCTTTGATACATTCGAAATCGGTTCCCTCAACAGCACGTCTTGCCAAGGTGTTTTTAACAACACGCAGATAAACGCCGTCCGCACGAGCTTTCGCGCGTAATTCGTTCATATCGTTTGCATCAACACCCTGATAATCGGCACCTACGACAGAGTGTGCTTCAGCGGCAACCGCAGCAACTTCTGCTACAATCGCTTTTTTACCTTCAATAGATAAAGCCACTTAGTACTCACCTCTCGTTTATGATCGCCGGATTCAAAAACATCCATTGATCGGTTGCAGGATAGGAATTTATCTTTAATCGATAAATTCTCTTTTACCGGTTGTTGTTTTTGCAACAACTAAACGATGATTTTTAGCATCCAAAGAGCTTAATTGTTCACCGTCTGCGCAGGCTGTTTCCAGTCAGGAAAACGATTAAGAAAGCTGTTTAAAGCCTTCACCTACGGTCTTTGACGTTTACCACAAGCTCTTGCAAGGCAAGCTGGATGCTTAATGGTAAACCAAAGTTCTTTTTTTATTTGGTAGCAACACTACCCTGTTCAATTGCCATGCCTGGACCATGAGTGGTTGAGACGCTGATCTTCTTTAAATATACACCTTTGGCAGAAGCCGGCTTGGCTTTCTGCAGGTCAGTAATCAGTGCTTCCAGGTTGCCTTTTAAGGCGTCTGCATCAAAACTAATCTTACCGATTGAGCAATGAACGATACCACCCTTGTCCGCACGGAAACGAACTTGGCCGCCTTTAGCGTTTTTAACGGCAGTGGTGACATCAGGTGTAACGGTACCCACTTTAGGGTTAGGCATCAGGCCGCGTGGTCCCAAGATCTGACCTAACTGACCAACAACGCGCATAGTATCCGGCGTGGCAATCACCACGTCAAAGTTCATGTCGCCGCCTTTAACCTGAGCAGCCAGGTCTTCAAAACCGACCACATCAGCACCGGCTTCTTTAGCTTTTTCAGCATTATCGCCCTGAGCAAATACCGCAACGCGAACGTCTTTACCGGTACCGTTTGGAAGTACACTGGCACCACGGACATTCTGGTCGGACTTACGAGTGTCAATACCCAGGTTAATGCTTACGTCTACAGACTCTTCAAATTTGGAATGAGGCAGTGACTTAAGTAACTCAACCGCTTCATCAAAACCGTATAATTTTCCAGGTTCGACTTTTTCTGCAATGACTTTCTGTCTTTTGGTTAACTTGGCCATGTTACTTCACTCCCTCTGTATTAAGTCCCATACTTCTTGCCGTACCGGCAATTGTACGTACCGCTGCGCCCATATCGGCAGCAGAGAGATCAGGCATTTTAATAGTGGCAATTTCTTCTAACTGCTCACGATTAACGGTACCCACCTTGTCACGGTTAGGAACACTAGAACCTTTTGGAATACCGGCGGCTTTCTTTAACAGAACAGCAGCTGGCGGTGTTTTGGTAATAAAGGTAAAGCTGCGGTCATTGAATACTGTAATAACAACAGGAACGGGCATGCCTTTTTCCAGGCTGTCTGTTTTGGCATTAAATGCCTTACAGAATTCCATAATGTTAACACCGTGCTGACCCAGAGCCGGGCCTACTGGTGGACTAGGATTTGCAGAACCCGCAGGAACCTGCAATTTGATATATGCTTCGATTTTTTTAGCCATAATTTCCTCGTTTGGGTAATAACGCCCTGAATTGAATCAGTATAGGCTCCCCTGTTAATGCAGCCGAGTATTATACCCGACAAATAGCAATACCGCTACAGTTTTTTAACTGCAGCGGTAGTATAAATATGCTTTAAGCTTTTTCGACCTGGATAAACTGCAGATCAACCGGTGTGGAACGACCGAAGATGCTGACTAAGACGCGCATTCTGCTTTTGTCGTAGTCCACTTCTTCAACTACGCCGTTAAAGTCATTAAACGGGCCGTCGATAATACGTACCATTTCACCCACTTCAAACAGGACTTTAGGTCTGGGTTTGTCTATACCTTCCTGAATACGATTCAGAATCGCATCGACTTCTTTATCAGAAATTGGAGCCGGCTCATCTTTCTTACCGCCGATAAAGCCCAGTACTCTTGGTCCATCCTTGACTAGGTGCCAAGTATCATCATTCATATCCATCTGCACCAAGACATAACCCGGGAAGAATTTGTGTTCGCTTTTGCGCTTTTTGCCGCCGCGCATTTCAACCACTTCTTCGGTAGGTACCAGAATTTCCCCGAAAGAATCTTCCATACCATAACGGGCAATGCGCTCTTCAAGAGAGTGCTTGACTGCTTTTTCGTAACCTGAAAAGGCCTGTACTACATACCAACGTAATGCCATTTAATTATTTCCCCCAGCTATCCCTGACCAGTCAATAAGCGAACACCCCAACCAATGAGCTGGTCAAAGGTCCAGAGAATAATACCCACTACCACCACCATAACACCAACGGTCAGGGTAGTCTGAGTGGTCTCTTTTTTACTGGGCCATACTACTTTTTTCATTTCAACAACCGAGGCACGGACAAACGCAATAGAGGAAGCCCCCTTTTCGGTTTTAGCTGAAATAAGAAAGGCAATAATTACTGCGGCAAAGACACCCAGTACTCGATAAAGCACAGATAGCTCTTCCTGTGAATAATACACATACATAGATGCCGCAATGATAGCCACTGCAATAATTAGTTTTATTTTATCTGCCATTAATATGTCTTAATGCTGTTGAGAAGTACTTATAAAATACTTATCGTTTAAAAAGAAAAAAGCACAATCCTGTTTCCATAAAGCATTTCGCCAATATCGCAAGAGTTGTGCTGCTTTCAAAATGTGGCAGGCCAGGAGGGAATCGAACCCCCAACCCCCGGTTTTGGAGACCGGTGCTCTGCCAATTGAGCTACTAGCCTGTGGTTTGAATAGTGTCTGGTTTGTTAGACCATACTTGAGGTTTTATTCAGGAAACCTTTTTAAAGTTACTCAATAATCTTGGCTACAACACCCGCACCAACAGTACGGCCACCTTCACGAATCGCAAAGCGTAAGCCTTCTTCCATCGCAATAGGAGCAATCAGGGTAACGACCATCTGCACGTTATCAC
>JANELJ010000181.1 GCA_024511395.1 Gammaproteobacteria bacterium
TTCTGTATGGCAGATCTTAACATTATTTTTGGACTATCAGGACTGGTGCATTCCTCTCTGATGAATAACTTTTATCCCGAAGATTTGCCGGAGGACTGGCGGCTGGATTACTACAGTAATGAATTTGATGCTCTGCATTGCTCAGAGTCAGATATCGAATTGCTTGATGAGTTGCAGGAGATGATTGAAGAAAAAAATTTTACCTGTTTTCTGGAGAAAAAAGCAGGGCTAAATTTGGAACTGCCTGAACAGGTAATAACTGTGGAACTGAGCCATGATTTAAACTTAACTGACCAGGATGATGGTGTGCAATGGGTTGATGCAATTATTGCTCAGAAAGACATAGGAATTTGTTTGATTAAGAAGTTACAGGAAAATGCTCCCCAAGCAATCAGGCAATTGATTGAAACTATTCGGAGCTACGCTTCACAGCAGGGCTACCATGAAGTCTATATGATTTTTAATGATGACTATGCTTTAGAAAATTGTCGAAGTGCCATAGTTATTGAAGCAATGATGTAGTTAGGGTGGAAGCATACTTTGCTTAAAAAAACATTTAATGTGCATAAAATTTTATATTTATAATCACTGAGTATCCATTAACCGTGCTTCTTGATGAAGTTTCGGCAGCAGGGACGCTGCCGAAAAGCTTCCATGGATGGATTTACGGTGTCTTCAGCAAGGAGCACGGTTAATGGATACGGAATTTGCGTTTATTTGAGAATTATTAGAAGTGCTTCTGCTCTGATGATGTAGTAAGCGACAGCTTTTTTCTTTTTCCCCTCTAAATTGGTACAATAGTCTCCCTTTTATTAACCCGTTTTAATGGACTCATGACATCCCAGGCTGCGCTGACCAATATCCGAGAAATACCCTATAACTATACGTCTTTCTCCGATCGTGAAATTATTATCCGTTTTCTGGGAGAAGAGGCCTGGGACGTACTCAATACCCTGCGCAGTAAAAGGGTGACCGGCCGTTCTGCCAGAATGCTGTTTGAAGTTCTGGGTGATATCTGGGTAGTGTCCCGTAACCCGTTTATTGAAGACGATCTGATTGAAAATCCCAAACGCCGGGATGCCCTGCTGGAAGCCTTGAATCACCGTCTGACTCAGATCCGCCTGCGCTCTGACGGTAATAAAGCAGTACTGGAACTGCTGGCCAGTGCCGAAAGAGCTGTACAGGAGTTCAAGGGCTGGCTTGTTGAAAGTGAAATTAAGCGCCGCAAGGTATTTAAGCGCTTGTCCAAAGTCACCCGTAAAGACAATATCTGTTTTGATGGACTGTCCAGAGTCAGCCATGTCACCGATGCCAGTGACTGGCGGGTAGAATTTCCTTTTGTGGTACTGACACCGGATACCGAACAGGAAGTCCTGACGCTGGTACAGGTCTGTATTGAGCTGGGACTGGCCATTATTCCCCGTGGCGGCGGTACCGGTTATACCGGCGGTGCCGTTCCCTTAACCGTTAACTCAGTTGTTATTAATACCGAGAAACTGGATGAACTGGGCAATGTGGTGTTTCAGAACATTGCAGTCAAACCAGAGCCGGATACCGAAGTACAGTCGCAAAATATAGCCACTATTGCTGCCGGAGGCGGTGTGGTGACCCGCCGGGTATCTGAACAGGCAGAAGAAGAGGGTCTGGTCTTTGCTGTGGATCCCACTTCACAGGATGCCTCCTGTATCGGCGGCAATATTGCCATGAATGCAGGCGGTAAAAAGGCGGTTATGTGGGGAACAACCCTAGATAATTTATTGTCCTGGAAAATAGTGACTCCCGATGCCCGCTGGATGCTGATTGAGCGTCTGGAACATAATCTGGGTAAAATTCATGAAGTAGAAACCGTTCGTTTCCGGATCACCCGCTATGCTGCTAATGGTAAAGATATTGATACTCAGGACATCCTGGAAATTCCCGGCAGTGAACTGCGTAAGCAGGGTCTGGGCAAGGATGTAACCAACAAGTTTTTAGGTGGCCTGCCGGGGGTTCAGAAAGAAGGCTGTGACGGTATTATTACCTCTGCTGTTTTTATTCTGCATAAAATGCCGCAGCATATTCGTACCGTCTGTATGGAGTTTTTTGGTTCGGATATGAGCAACTCCGTACCGGCCATTGTAGAAACCATTGATTATATTAAAACCCGTTCCAATGTAGTGCTGGCCGGTCTGGAACATCTGGATGAGCGTTATATCAGGGCCGTGGGCTATTCCACCAAATCCCCCCGGGCCGAGCTGCCGAAAATGGTGCTACTGGCGGATATTGCTTCAGATAATGAAGATGCGGTAGCTGAAGCAGCATCTAAAGTGGTGCAACTGGCCAATGCCCGTGATGCGGAAGGTTTTATTGCCACCAGCCCGGAAGCCCGTAAATTTTTCTGGCTGGACAGGGCCAGAACAGCTGCTATTGCCTCACATACCAATGCTTTTAAGATCAATGAAGATGTGGTTATTCCATTAGACCGCTTGGGTGAATACACACTGGGTATTGAGCGTATTAATATTATCCAGTCCATTAAAAACAAACTGAAAATGGTGGCAGCGGTTAATGACTATCTGCACAGTGATCTGCAGATTACCAGTCAGAATCCTGAATTTGAAGGCTCTGAAGAAACCCAGACCATTATTGAAGACAAGAAACAGGCGGCTTTTAAGCTGATTAAAACCGTTCAGAGCCGCTGGAATACCCTGCTGGAACAGCTGGATACTCCAGTGGCAGAGCTGACAGATAAAATCAATGTGGAAGACCTAAGCGCAGAAATTGCTGCCTTGGACAATCCCAGTTGTTTTGACCTGTTGCAAAAGCGGATTTTACGAGTATCGTATCGCCGCGAAGTTGAGCAGCCGCTTAAGGAACTGTTCAGCGGGGTCAACCTGTCCGGTATTAATGAACAACTGGATAAAATTCATGCCCGAATCCGTCCGGGACGGTTATTTGTAGCTACTCATATGCATGCCGGAGACGGTAATGTCCACACCAATATTCCTGTGCATTCCAATGATTATGAAATGCTGCATACGGCTGATAAAGTGGTAGAAGAAATAATGGCCCTGGCGGAATCTCTGGGCGGGGTGATTTCCGGTGAGCACGGCATTGGTGTTACCAAACTGCAGTTTCTTAATGATGATGTGCTGGATGTCTTTAAAAACTACAAGGAACAGGTGGATCCTGACAATCATTTTAACCCCGGCAAGCTGATGAAACACTCTGGGCTGGAAAATGCCTATACGCCGTCATTACAACTATTGCAGCAGGAAGCCCTGATTCTTGAAGCTAGTGAACTGGGGGCTCTGAATAACGAGATTAAGGACTGTCTGCGTTGCGGTAAGTGCAAGCCGGTGTGCAATACCCATATTCCCAGGGCAAGCCTGCTCTATTCACCACGTAATAAAATTCTTGGCACCGGCCTGATTATGGAAGCTTTCCTTTATGAGGAACAGACCCGGCGGGGTATATCACTGCGTCATTTTGATGAAATGAATGACGTGGCTGATCACTGTACCGTCTGCCATAAATGCCTTAACCCCTGTCCGGTCAATATTGATTTTGGCGATGTGTCCATTCAGATGCGTACTATTTTGCGTAATCGTAAAAAGAAACGTTTTTCCCTGATGGGCAAGCTGGCCATGGCCTATCTCAATGTCACTGATCCCACGACCATTAAAATCATGCGTAAAACCATGATTGAATGGTCCTATAAAGCCCAGAGTCTGGGGCATCAGGCGGCACGTTATTTTGGCCTGCTGCCCAGAGGAAAACAGCCTCATGTCACTCATGGTAAGGCACCAATTAAAGAGCAGGTTATTAACTTTGTTAAAAAACCCATGCCTGCGGATATACCCTCTCAAACGACCCGTCAGTTACTGGGTATTGAGGATAATACCACGGTGCCTATTTTACGGGATCCTCAGAAAGTCAGTGAGGATTCTGATTCGGTCTTTTATTTCCCTGGTTGCGGTTCAGAACGCCTTTACAGCCAGGTGGGCCTGGCCACTTTAGCCATGCTGTATGACGCTGGCGCACAGACCGTTTTGCCGCCGGGCTATTTATGCTGCGGCTATCCCCAGACTGCCGGTGGTGAAGCCGCCAAAGGTCAGGAGATTTCTACAGACAATCAGGTGCTGTTTCACCGTATTGCCAATACCCTGAACTATATGGACATTAAAACTGTACTGGTGTCCTGCGGCACCTGTATGGATCAACTACTGCATTACCAGTTCCAGCAGATCTTCCCTGACTGCCGCCTGCTGGATATCCATGAATACCTAGCTGAAAAGGGCTATGCCCTGGATGAAAGCCAGCAGGAAGGCGGTTATATTTACCATGATCCCTGTCATACCCCCATTAAAACCCACCAGCCATTAACGGTGGCCAAAGATATTCTGGGAGAAAATGTCATCCTCTCGGATCGCTGCTGCGGTGAGTCAGGCACTCTGGCAGTATCCAGACCGGATATTTCCACCCAGCTGCGCTATCGCAAGCAGGAAGAGTTGAATAAAAATATTAAAACCCTGCACCTGCAGCCGCAAACGACGGACAAAGCCGTAAAACTGGTGACTACCTGTCCAGCGTGTCAACAGGGCTTAAACCGCTACCGCGGTGAAACCGGTATGACGGCTGAATATGTTGTGGTGGAACTGTGCCAGAAAACTCTTGGGGACACCTGGCAGAAAGACTTTATTGAAAAAGTCATTCGGGGCGGGATTGAACGGGTATTGTTGTAGCACTTGTTGACAATTACTTAAAGGACCTTCAATTTAGAGCAGATTATTAACACTGCTTCTTGATTTTAACTGTACTTAGTCCGACCTGAATAAATCATAGCGCATTGATTTATAAGGAAATATTGGCGAATTATGGGTGTTAAATTTGCAGGTTTTTGGTA
>JANELJ010000399.1 GCA_024511395.1 Gammaproteobacteria bacterium
CATCCGGTGCTGTAACATTGGTTGATGGACTTAAAAAGCCTTTGCGGATCAGTTCCAGTGAAAAACACCGGGTGATCATTTACATTTCTTCCCGATCATACTGGCTGGGATCAATCAGCAAAGCCCCTTTGGAACCGCCAAACGGCACATTCACAATGGCACACTTATAGGTCATCAGAGCCGCCAGGACTTCAACTTCATCCTGATCCGCATAAACAGATACCACCCTTTGAGGGCAGGCGGTGGGTACTGTGTGTGGCCCGCCAGCCTGTAAACACCTCAATTTTACCTCGAATTTTTACCGGAAACTGCACCTGAATAACGGCATTACAGGATTTAATAGCATTAGCAACACCGGCATCCAGTCCCATTACAGAAATGGCCCGATCCACCATTAAATTAACACCATCACGAAAACTGGGTTCACTGCCTGCTTTTGTCATTTTTTATATCCTGTCTGTTGCGATTCTCTTACGTTTAAGCCGGTATTTTAAATTGACCTGGATCAGAGTTATTACTTACACTGAATGCTATATTGACATTAATATGTAAGTAACTGTAATCCATATTCCTAATATTACAACTTATTATCAGCTATTGCAGAAACTTTTGCAGATAGTTAGTATTATCAGACTGAAATTTAAAAATTTAATTAACAGAAAGGGAAATAAATGAATATATTAATCTTTGGACCAAACGGCAGTGGTAAAGGGACTCAGGGCGCAATTATCCAGGATAAATTCAATATTGCACATATTGAATCCGGTGCCATTTTCCGTCAGAACATCGGCGGCGGAACAGAACTGGGCAAAAAAGCCAAGGAATATATTGATCGCGGTGATCTGGTGCCGGATGATATTACTATCCCGATGATTCTGGATCGTCTTAAAGAAGACGACTGTAAAAACGGCTGGCTGCTGGACGGCTTCCCACGCAACAAGGTGCAGGCAGAAACTCTGGCTAAAGCCCTGCAAGATGAAAACATGAAGCTGGACTATGTCATAGAAATTGTTCTACCTCGTGATATTGCTAAACTGCGTATTACCGGCCGTCGTTTATGTGAAAACGACAATAATCACCCCAATCACATTGCTTTTGATGCTATTAAACCGGTAGAAAAAGACGACGAACTGGTCTGTCGTGTCTGCGGTGGCAAGTTATCTACCCGTGCCGACGATCAGGATGAAGCAGCCATTGATAAACGCCATGATATTTACTATGACGAAAATACCGGTACTATGGCGGCCGTTAATTACTTCAAGAACCTCGGTGGGGATACTAAAGTTATTTCTGTTGACGGCAGTGGTTCTATTGGTGAAGTGACTGATGCTATTTTAAAAGAGCTTAAATAGCGTTCAGCGTTCAGCGTTCAGCGTTCAGCGTTCAGCGTTCAGCGTTCAGCGTTCAGCGTTCAGCGTTCAGAAAAAGCATAAGTGCTTTTTCTAAATAAAAATGCGGGCATATTGCCCGCATTTTTTTGGTTTTTTTATATTTAGTCCGACCTGAATGAATCATAGCACATTGATTTATAAGGAAATATTGGCGAATTATGGGTGTTAAATTTGCAGGTTTTTGGTAAAATAAGCCTTATTACCTTGCAAATTT
>JANELJ010000182.1 GCA_024511395.1 Gammaproteobacteria bacterium
TGTGGCTCAAAATTATTTCCGGTTTGATGGGGTCTTTTATCAAACCGGGGCAATCAGCTGCTTTAAACCTGGCTTGATGTCAGGCTTAAAACGGTATTATTCAGGTTGAACTAAATAATTTGCAAACTGGTTAATGGTTAATGGTTAATGTTTTTCTTGAATTTTTTGTTTTAACATACTAAAAATAAAGACAATATAGTAAGCGTTTGTGCTATTATTTCTGAAAAACCAGCTATAATTAAGAAAAAATGCTCTGGCGTTAATTTCGAAGTAAATACTTACTAAATGAAATCCAGTACAAATCTTGTACAATTTTAATAATTAGTCTTCACAATCTGTAAGCAAAATAGAATTATGATAATAAGAATTTTCTCTGGAAATGATTTCTGCAGGAATTTGCTTATCACAAATTTTTATACTAGTTTGAAGACATATCGTATTCTGAAAAATATAAAATAGGGAGTCAGCAAGTGCGGAAATCAATTCTTGCATGTACTGTATCAGTGTTAATGTCGCCAATGGCCGGCTGGGCTTTAGGTCTGGGAGATTTACAGGTTAATTCAACCTTGAACCAGGTTCTGAAAGCAGAAATAGAACTGCAATCTGCTACCAAAAAAGATCTTGAATCTCTGCATGTTGGGCTGGCATCTCGTAAAGCTTATTCCCGTTCAAATATAGAATTCAGTGATTACCTGAAAAAGTTTCACTTTAAGGTGATACAGAAAAACGGTAAAAATTATATTTCTATTACCACGCGTAAACCGTTTAAAGAGCCGTTTGCCAATTTCCTGGTAGAAGCCAGCTGGGGTTCAGGGCGATTACTGCGTGAATACACTATGCTTGTAGATCCGCCGGAGTTTGTAAAAGCTAACTCCCAGGCACCTTCTGTTGCAACGACTTCCAGTGTAGCGCAGGTTAAGCGCAGTTCCGGTTCTTCTTCGTCCGGCACAGTAAAACGTTCACAGCCTCAACCGTCTTATTCCGGCAGCACCGGTGAGTTGGTTTACGGGCCTACCCAGAAAAATGATACATTATGGTACATTGCCAAAAAAATGGCTCCAGCCAATGTTTCTATTGATCAGATGATGATGGCTCTGTTAAGAGACAATCCTGATGCCTTTGTGGAAAATAATATCAATAACCTCAAAGCAGGTTATGTACTTAGAATTAAAGATGCCGCCAGTTTAAATCAGCAGGATCGTCGCAGTGCCCGTCGTCAGGTTCAGGAACAATATCAGGCCTGGAAAGAAACCAGGGAGCAAAAGGTCAGCACGGTCAGTCCGGTTGATCGCAGCGATCGAAGTGCAGATGAAACAGTCGTTAATGATGGACAGTTAAAACTGATTGCCTCCGGTAAATTAGGTTCTGCTGGTACCCAGGGAAGTCTGACCAGTGATGCCAGCGCCCTGAAAGAGAAGCTGGCCATGACCAGTGAAGAGCTTGAATCCAAAGAAATTGAAAATCAGGAACTCAAGGCGCGAATAAAAGAGCTTGAAGAAATCTTAAAAACCAAGGCTTCTCTGGTACAGCTAAAAGATGAAAGCCTGGCTGCCCTGCAGAAACAGAAGGAACTGCAGGAAAATGGAGAAGCTGAGCCAGTAACGGGTGAAACACCTGAAACTGAGCAGCCTTCTGCGGCTGAAGAAGCCATGGCCATTGCCCAGACTGAAACTAAAAAAGAAGATGCTAAAACCAAACCAGAAGCTGCAAAAAAACCACAACCCAAAGCTAAGCCTAAACCGACTCCTGCTTATGAGCTTACCCTGGCAGATGATCCAGTCGGCTTCCTGCTGAGTGAAGAAAACCTGCCTTATACTGCCGGTGGCGGAGGCATACTGGTGCTACTACTGGCCTGGCTGGGTTTGCGTGGACGTGGCAAGAAGGAAGCAGAATTTGAAGAAAGTATCCTTGATTCATAGATTGCGATGGATGACAGTGAATTTGCAGCCGATAAAAGTGAAAAGGCGGACGATTCCGGTACTGAAGTACTGGCAGCGGATACCGAAACTTCTTTCCTGAGTGATTTCTCATCCGATGATATGGAAAGCCTGCAGCCTGATGATACAGAAGCTGGTCCGATAGTTGAAGCTGATGTGTTTATTGTGTACGGTCGTTACCAGCAGGCAGAAGAATTACTGAAATCTGCTATCAGTAAAGAACCTGAACGTATTGATTATCAAATGAAACTGCTTGAAGTGTACCATGGTGATAATCAGAAAGATGCCTTTGCTGTTCAGGCCGATGTGGTACGTGATGTATTGTCCAAAACCAATGATGATTATGAGTTAACATCAGAATGGACCCGGGCCAGGTCCTGGGCTGAAAAACTGGGTGTGGATATAGAAATGCCCGATTCTTTTGATTCAGAGGATACCAGTACAGTTTCTGAGGAACAGGATGCTTCTTCAGAATTAGAAGCTGAAACAACAGCAGAAGATCTGGAAGCTACGGATGAGTTTTCTCTGGATGATGTCAGTGATGACCTGACTCTGGAAACCACTGAAATAGACTTTAATGAAGACGATTCAGTTCTGGGTGATCTGGATACTGACGGCTCTATTGAAGGGGATACCAGTGATGAACTATCCCTGGATGATATGGATTCTGCAGAACCAACTGAAGATAGTATGAGCCTGGAGCTAGATGATTTAGATACAGAACTATCTGATGAAACAACAGAAGCAGATATGCTTAATCTGCAAGAAAACACTTCTGAAACAGAAACCGAGTTCGAGCTTGAAGATACAGAATTAAGCCTTGAAGAGCTGGACACCGATGAAGCTTCAATGGATTTGGATGATATCAGTGATGATGAACTGAGTCTGGATTCAGATGAATCGCTGGATATTGACTCAACTGATACTGAGAGTACAGAAACTGGTGAAAACAGTTCTGAGCTGGAAAACATTCTTGAACTCGAAAAAAGCCTTGAACTTGAGGGCAGTATGGAACTGGAAGATTCTCTGGAAATCGAAGAAAGTAGTGAAGACAGCTCTGAAAATCTTGATGCTGAACTGGCTGATGACAGTTTTGAACTGGATATGGATAAAGACTCATCCACTTCAGAAGATGATCTGGAATTGCTTGATAACGACATGAATTTCGATGAACTGGAAGATGATTTCCCTGAACTGGATTCGGTTGGTATCAAGCTGGATCTGGCTAAAGCCTATATCGATATGGGTGATATGGAATCTGCCACCAGCATTCTAGATGAAGGTGATGATGATCAGAAAACACAGGCACAGGAGTTGTTAGATCAGGCTAAATCATAAACCCTTATGCATCCTGTTATTAAACTTATCAGTTTAATTACGGTTGCTGTTTTTTTAACCCAGGGTAATCCTGTTACCCTGTTGATTACGGGGGCTTTAATGCTCCCGTTTTATTTTGTAATACCGTCTCTGTGGCAATCTGCTTTTAGTATGATAAGCAGGCTTAAATTGTTTTTTATTTCTATTATCCTGGTCTACCTGTTCCTGTCGCCAGCAACATGGAGTGAACTGTCAGACATGAACATCCTGTTACAGGTTTCTGCCCCGGGACTGTTCAGAATTGCTGTGCTTATTATTATTATTTTTGCGGTCAATCTTTATCTGAAAACTACCACTAAAGAAGATATTCTGGCCTCTCTGATCTGGCTGTTTAAACCTCTCAACTACTTAAATATCACGATTGATCGTTTTGCTTTAAGAGCAGTAATGACCCTTGATTATATTGAACAACTTAACCATAAACTGACCCAATATAAACAGCGAAAGCTGCAACAAAAAAAACTGGAAGAAAATGCTGGAACATCCTTAAGACAAAAGTTACGGGTGACAAAACAGGTTTTTCTGAACCTGGTCAGTCAATCTGCTATAATTCTGCAGGATGTGTTAAACGAAGCAGAAAATACTTCCGGAAAACAATACACTATTGACTGTCTTCAGGCACCTTCTTTCATACAGTTTATAATACCTGTACTACTATTTACTTTTTTATTTATTACCATTTAAAAACCTGAAACCTGTTAAAATGCGAATTGCTCTAGGAATTGAATACGATGGTGCTGCTTTTTGCGGCTGGCAGATCCAGCAGGACGATGTTCCTACTGTACAGGGTACCCTGGAACAGGCATTAAGCCAGATAGCCAATGAAACCATCAGCCAGTGCCAAGTGGCAGGTCGAACCGATACGGGGGTACATGCTACAGAGCAGGTGATTCATTTTGACACTGAGGCCAGTCGTTCCATGCGTTCCTGGGTTCTGGGCAGTAATCGTTACCTAGTGGATCATACTATCAGTGTTTTATGGGCCCACGAAGTAAATGAAGATTTTCATGCCCGCTTTTCAGCTCAGCGCCGCCGCTACCGCTATGTGATCCTCTCCCGTCCTATTCGTCCCAGCTTTCTGCATAACCAGGTTTCCTGGGATCCAAGACCGCTTAGTCTAGTTAGAATGCAGCAGGCGGCCAAATATTTTGTAGGTGAGCATGATTTTAATTCTTATCGAACGGTCAAATGCCAGGCCAAAAGCCCGGTAAAAACTGTTTATTTTTTAAATGTTTCCCAGAGAGGGGAGTATTATTATATTGATATAGAAGCCAATTCATTTTTACATCACATGGTAAGAAATATTGCAGGGGTATTAATGGCTATTGGCTGTGGTGAACAGGAACCTGACTGGGCTATGGAAGTACTGGAGGCTAAAGATAGAACACGGGGCGGTGTCACAGCACCTTCAGGCGGTTTATATCTGACCCATGTTACTTATAATCATAAATTCAACCTGCCCCAGATAAATTCTTCAACAATTATTTAGTACGAGTAGCGTGACTCTCTGATTACTCTGAAAAAGGTTTAAATTATGCTGAGTAGTTCTAATATTTAGTCCGACCTGAA
>JANELJ010000183.1 GCA_024511395.1 Gammaproteobacteria bacterium
TACCGTGGTGCTGGGCAGGTTTAAATGAAAAAGCTACTTAAAATAATAACTATTCTTGTGTTTTTCAGTTCTACTGCTACAGTCTGGGCACAGGAAAAAAATGATACCTTAGACAGTTCTGCAGCAGGTGTCACTAATACAGATACCCAAGAAGATTCCAGTGCCGAAGATGATGACTGGGATTCGGACTGGGACGATAAATTCGAAAACAGTTTTGATGACAGTCCGGTAGTACCGGAAATCGTCTATCCGGACTGGTTTAAAAAGAGTTTTTTGGAATTACCGGAAGATATCAACGAGGCAGCAGCGGACGGGAAGAAAGATATTATTGTTTATTTTGGTCAGAAGCATTGTGCTTACTGCAAGATGCTGATAGACAAGGACTTTGGTCAGAAAGACATAGAAACGTATACCCGTAAAAATTTTGATGTCATTGCCATTAATATATGGGGTAGTAATGAAGTTATAACACCGGACGGACAAACCATGACCGAACGGGAGTACGCTATTCGGGAAAAGGCCAATTTTACGCCTACCTTGATTTATTACGATACTCAGGGTAAAAAAGCCCTGATGCTGCGCGGCTATTATCCCCCTTATAAATTCCGTGCTGCCATGGAATATGTTGTGGAAGGTTATTACAGGGAAGAAACTTTTCGTGCTTATATGACCCGTGCCAATCCGCCGCCGAAGTTTGAAGTTTCAGAAATGAATCATGAAGATTTCTTTATGTCTCCGCCTTATGCACTGGATCGTTCCCATTTTAAAGCTGAGGAACCGCTGCTGGTGTTTTTTGAACAAACCGACTGTCATGCCTGTGACGTATTGCATTCCGAGCCCATGGAATATGAACCGACCAGAAAACTGCTGGAAAAATTTGAAGTGGTGCAGCTGGATATGAATTCAGATACCCCGGTGATCACTCCAGATGGTCAGCATCTTACGGCTAAACAATGGGCAGAACAGCTAAACTTGTTTTATGCGCCTACCCTGATTGGCTTTGATGAAGAGGGTAAGGAGATTATTCGTATTGACTCGGTGGCTCATGTGTATCGCCTTAAAAGTGTGCTGGAGTTTATTATTACCAAAACCTATAAACATATCCCCAATTTTATGGACTGGCGTTTTTATACCAACTTTGGCGGGAAAATGCTGCCGCCGGTTCAGCACCAGCCTGATGAGGCGAACTCGGAATATCAGCCCGTTGGCAGTTCAACTATACAATAACTCACAGGCTGGATACACCTTTGAATATTAAAACACAATATCTGGAGATGCTGGCCGCTATCAGTATTGATGAAACTACCCTTACCAATGCATTCAGTGCTGCGACACTTAAACGCGGTATTGAATATTTTGAACAGGATCGGGTGGAAATCATTGATGTTGAAACTGAGAGCCAGAAAGAAGTCTATATATTCTCTGAAGTAATGGGCAGTGGTAGTTATTGTTACCATACTGAAGTAGCCATAAAAATTAAGCAGAGTTTTATTGCAGTTATCGGTGAATGTGACTGTCCGGTCGGGTTTCGCTGTAAACATGCTGTAGCGACCCTGTTTCAATTTGCCCGCGCCGGCGCTCTGGTGTCGGAACAACCCGATGCACTGACCCTGGAAAAACAGAAGCGTATTAAAGAGCTGGAAGTTAAAATCTGGCTGAATAGTCTGAACAGTGAGTCAGGCAAGGATTCGGTACAGGGCACTTTTGCTGGTGCTGAACCTGGTTATAATAATGTTTTACTGTATTGGCTAAAACCTGCCCAGACTGAGCTGGGACTGGAAGTGGAAACTGTAATTGCCCGCAGACTTAAACGAGGTGGTTATGGCAAGGCGCGGGCGCAGAGTGTAGAAGAACTGACCGATGAATACGCTCAGTATCTTAATTTCGAGCATAATAATCAGGATATTGATATTGCCGGTTTGCTTTATAGTATGGCCAGTAGGGGTTATCGGCATCGTCAGAATATTTATCCTCTAAAAGGGGACATAGGTGAACTGGCGCTGGAAAAGCTAATGGCTAATCAGCGCTGCTTCTGGTCTGGTCATGAAAAAAGTCAGGCTCTCAGATGGGAGCCGCCCAGGCAACTGCAGATTGAGTGGCAGTTAGAGGATGATAACTATCAGTTAAAGGTTGATATTGTACCGCAGGCACAGGAGCTGTTTTTACTCAAACATTTTTATTATGTAGACACAGAAAATAACAGTCTTGGTCTGCTTGAACACCCCGCTTTAAACCGACAGCAGGTACAGAAAATATTAAATGCACCTCCTGTCCCTAAGAAAATGGCAGAAAAAGTTTCCAGCCAGCTAATTGAGACATGGCCGGACAATGAAGTGCCCATGCCGGCTAAAGCGGACATAGAAACCGTTCATATTAAGGCACAGCCAATAGCCGATGCCCGTCTGCACAGTGTTGAGCTGGATAATCACAGGATTCATCTGCTGAGCCTGCGCTTTAATTATGAAGGTCATATTATCAAGCCTGATCATTTCTACCGCAGCGTTGGTATTCTTGAACAACAGCAACGCTTTATTATTGAGCGGGACCTGGACTTTGAGCAGCAATGCTTGGCCCTGTTAAAAGACTGTGAATTTGTTTCTGCGGACAGTGCCGGCCTTCAGAACTTTAATCATCTGGAGCTGCTTATGCTGGCAGATTCGCTTAATGACTCAGTCTGGTTGTGGGATGAGTTTCAGCAGCAGATCATACCACTGCTCAGGGAACAGGGCTGGCAGTTTGAAGTGGATGACAGTTTTTATCTGCAGGTTGATGAAGCCGACGAATGGTACGGTGAAATTGAACAGGATAGTGCCAATGACTGGTTTGAAATGACTTTGGGTATAGAAGTTAACGGTCAGACCATTAACCTGCTGCCGGCACTGGTGGAATTGCTGGTGGAGGAAAAAGATCCGCAGCAGTTACGCCAGAAAATACTGGCTCGTGAACAGATTATTTTGCCTGTTGTGGATAAAAATGAACGTCCCCGCTGGTTTAAACTGCCGGCCCAACGGGTTATGGGTATCTATGATACCCTGGTAGAGCTGTATGATTCTCAGGCATTAAATACCTCGTGTAAGCTGGTACTTAATCGTCAGCAGGGTATGCAGTTTGCCGAGCTGCTCAATGATCCAGCCATGCACTGGAAAGGGGCGGCTGAATTACAGCAGCTGAGTAAAAAACTGCAGAACTTTAAAGGCATTGAAGCTATAGCCGCACCGGAAGGATTAAAGACTGAGCTGCGTGATTATCAGATGCATGGGCTTGCCTGGCTGAATTTTTTACATGAATACCAGTTTAACGGTATTCTGGCCGATGATATGGGTCTGGGAAAAACCGTTCAGGCTCTGGCTTGGCTGCTGTATCTGAAACAGCAGCAGAAACCAGATCAGCAACATTTACCTACCCTGGTGGTAGCGCCCACCAGCCTGATGGGTAACTGGAAGCGTGAGGCTGAACGTTTTGTGCCACAGCTTAGGGTTCTGGTTTTACATGGCTCTCAGCGGCAGGAGAATTTCGAGCACATCATTCAATATGATATAGTCCTGACCACTTATTCTCTGGTGCTGCGTGACAAGGACACTCACCTGGAACAGCGCTATAATTATGTGATTCTGGATGAATCGCAGAATATTAAAAACGCCCGTTCTAAAACCTCCCAGATTATTTTTCAGCTTAAATCAGACCATCGTCTGTGCCTGACCGGTACACCCATGGAAAATCACCTGGGTGAACTCTGGTCCCTGTTTCATTTTCTAATGCCCGGTTTTCTGGGTACCCAGGAGCGCTTTACTCGCCTGTTTCGCAGTCCCATAGAAAAACAGGGTGACACGGATCGTCAGCTGCAGCTGCATAAACGCATTAAACCTTTTATGCTGCGTCGTACCAAGGAAATGGTGGTCACGGAGCTGCCGGAAAAAACTGAAATGATCCGTACCATTCCCTTAACCGGAAAACAGCGTGATCTGTATGAAACAGTGCGTCTGGCCATGGATAAAAAAGTACAGGATGAAATCAGCAAAAAAGGTTTTGCCCGCAGTCAGATCATGATCCTGGATGCCCTGTTAAAACTGCGTCAGGTGTGTTGTGATCCACGTTTACTGTCCTTAACGGCCGCTAAAAATGTACAGGTATCCGCCAAGCTGGAGATGTTGATGGAAATGGTTCCGGAGATGGTGGAAGAAGGGCGCAGGATCCTGATTTTTTCCCAGTTTGTTAAAATGCTGGAAATTATTGAACAGGAACTGACTAAGGCTGCTATCCCGTATACCATGCTGACCGGCTCTACCCGTAACCGTGATGATGTCATTATGGAGTTTCAGGAAGGTAAGGTTCAGGTCTTCTTAATCAGTCTTAAAGCCGGCGGTGTCGGACTTAACCTGACGGCTGCGGATACTGTGATCCATTATGACCCCTGGTGGAACCCGGCGGTAGAACGCCAGGCCACCGACCGTGCCTACCGTATCGGTCAGGATAAGCTGGTATTTGTGTATAAGTTATTAACCGAAGAAACGGTAGAAGAAAAAATCCTGCTGATGCAGCAGAACAAACAGGCACTTGCTGACGCCCTGTATAAAGACAAAAAGAAAACCGAACATGGAGAACAACAGTCAGCCGATGCAGCACCTAAATTATCCCAGGAGGATCTGGCTGAATTGCTAAATCCTTTAAGCTGATTTGTGAGCGAAATATTATTTTTATTCTGATTCTAATTAGTTTCCATCCTTTTATTAAGCTCTTAAGTCCCCCTTCTGAAGAAGGGGGACTTAAGAGCAGTACATAGGTATGATCTTTAGGAGTTAAAATGAAGCCAATTTGATGATCAAATAGTTGTTATTCAGGCAATTATTTATCAACAAAAAGGCTTCAAATGAAAAGTA
>JANELJ010000184.1:0-1892 GCA_024511395.1 Gammaproteobacteria bacterium
GGCGATTTGAAGATTTGTTATAAAAACAATTTCAAAACAGCTGGTTATAAACAAATTGTTAAAGAACGTATGAGCGAAACAGGACTCTCAAGGGTGAGCTGTCGCTCTAAACTTTAGTATTTTAACCAAAGTATGATCCGGCCTTGGCCCATACCCAAATTCAAGTCCAGTAAAATTCACCAGCACATAAAATGCCTATTATCAGTATCAGCGGACTATGATAAAATAGCACTCCTTAACTGGAGTGAAGCATGACTGACAAACTAATAATCTTTGATACCACATTGCGCGACGGGGAACAGAGTCCCGGTGCGTCCATGACTAGAGAAGAAAAAATCCGCATCGCCAAAGTGCTGGAACGCATGAAGGTGGATATTATAGAAGCGGGTTTCCCTATTGCCAGTCCCGGAGATTTTGAGTCAGTCAAGGCCGTTGCGGATACCATTAAAGACAGTACTGTATGTGGTCTGGCCAGAGCACTGGACAAAGATATTGACCGGGCCGGTGAAGCCTTAAAAGGCACTAATTCCTCCAGAATCCATACCTTTATTGCTACTTCTCCCATCCATATGGAGAAAAAACTGCGCATGACCCCGGAGCAGGTGGTTGAACAGGCAGTAGCCGCGGTTAAACGTGCCCGCCAGCATACCGACAATGTAGAATTTTCTCCTGAAGATGCCGGCCGTTCCGATCTGGACTTTTTATGCCGGGTTATCGAGGCAGTTATTGATGCCGGTGCTTCAACTATTAATATTCCCGATACCGTTGGTTATAACATTCCCCACCAGTTTGGTCAGCTGATCCATAACCTGCTGGAAAAAATTCCAAATTCCGATAAAGCTGTATTTTCAGTGCATTGTCATAATGATCTGGGACTGGCGGTGGCCAACTCCTTATCCGCTGTGTTACAGGGTGCCCGTCAGGTAGAGTGTACTATTAACGGCCTGGGTGAACGGGCCGGTAATGCGGCACTGGAAGAAGTGGTTATGGCGGTACGTACCCGTCAGGATGTTTTTCCCTGTGATACCAGTCTTGATACCACTCAGATTGTACCGGCTTCCCGTGTTGTGGCCGGTATAACCGGTTTCCCGGTACAGCCCAACAAGGCCATTGTAGGCGCTAATGCTTTTGCTCATGAATCCGGTATTCATCAGGATGGTGTACTTAAAAACCGTGAAACCTATGAAATTATGCGTGCTGAAGATGTGGGCTGGAAAGAAAACCATATTATTCTGGGCAAACACTCCGGCCGTAATGCACTTAAAAGCCGCCTGAAAGATCTGGGTATTGAATTTAAATCTGAAGAAAGCCTGAACCAGGCCTTTACCCGCTTTAAGGAATTGGCAGACAAGAAACATGAAATCTTTGATGATGATCTGCAGGCACTGGTTTCAGAAACAGTGGCATCCAGAGATGATAGTATTAAACTGCTATCTCTTAAAGTCTGCTCAGAAACCGGTGAAACACCGGTTGCCAGTATCAGCCTGCTGATGGATGGTGAAGAGCAGTCGGCTACTGCAGCCGGCAGTGGGCCTGTAGATGCTGCCTTTAAAGCCATTGAAGCCATTGTGAATAGTGAAGCCGAATTAAAACTTTATTCAGTTAATAATATTACCAGCGGTACCGATGCTCAGGGAGATGTCACCGTACGTCTTGAAAAGACAAGCCGTATTGTTAATGGCCAGGGTGCGGATACCGATATTGTTATTGCTTCGGCCCGCTCTTATATCAATGCACTGAACAAACTGATCCAGGCTACTGAACGGGCTCATCCGCAGCTTTAATGACCACAATGCCGGATAATGCATTAATACAGGAATATCTGCAGGCCATGGGCATACAGCCCTGGCGGCTGAAAGATGCACCGCTTGACGAAGATATTCCTGAGCCTG
>JANELJ010000184.1:1992-4868 GCA_024511395.1 Gammaproteobacteria bacterium
CTGAGCCTGCAAAGAAAAAACAACAACAGCAACCTTTAATACAGCAGGAGAGTAGAGACTTTACAGAGCAAAGGGAGCCGGTATCCTCTGAGCCAAACATTCTTGCTCCATCTGAATATTATTCTGAACCTGTACAGGAAGCAGTTTCCGAAACCGTTCAAACGGAACAAACTCCTGTAGCATTCGTTGAAACAAAAACTTCTGACCATGAAAAACTGGATCTGCCGGAGAATACTGAGACTGAACATTTTGTACTGGATCAAGATCTGGAACACAAAATTTCCGGGTGTCAGCTTTGTCCGGGACGCAGTCAGAGTCTTAACAGTCTTTCAGGACAGGGTTTTCCTAATGCCCCCATATTATTTATCAGCGATGCTCCCAATGCTGACGAAGACCGGGCAGGTCATTATTTAACCGACACTCGCGGACATCTGTTTAATAAAATGCTGGCGACCATCGGCATTGAACAGCAGTATTTTTACAGTGGTCTGGTTAAGTGTCATTCCCTGCAGGACTTTGTTGTGAGCGAAGCTGATGCTCAACAATGCTCGGTACTTCTGGCGGAACAGATACAACAGCTTAAGCCTAAATTAATAGTTATTCTGGGTATAAATCCGGCTAGGATCTTATTAAAGACCACTAAAACTTTTAAACAATTGCACGGTCAGTTACATAGTTTAAATATTGCCGGTCAGGATTATCCGGCACTGGTGAGCTTTCACCCGGATTACCTGTTACGCAATCCACTGGATAAGAAAGCCGCCTTATCCGATCTGCTGCTGATTAAACAAACCATTCAATTAGGCTCTGAAGAAGCTTAAGCATAACTGAATTCAGTTTGTCTATCGAACCGTTTATCCGTACAATGACCAGTTTTGATCTGGAACCGGTATTTGCCATAGAGCAGGCCAGTTATGAGTTTCCATGGACCATGGGTCTGCTGGCAGACTGTCTTCGGGTGGGCTACTACAGTTTTGTGTATGAAGAAAATAATGAGATTCGTGGTTATGCCTTTGTCAGTACCGTACTGGATGAAGCCCACCTGCTGAATATCTGTATTGCACCCCAATACCAGCATCAGGGTTATGGACAGCAGTTTTTACAATGGTTAATGGAGCATTTTCGTAATAATGGTGCTAAAACCATGTATCTTGAAGTAAGAATGTCTAACCATATTGCGATACAGATGTATCAGAATATGGGGTTTAATGAAATTGGTGTCCGACGTAATTATTATCCGGCAAAACAGGGTAAGGAAGATGCCCAGTTATTTGCCTGTGAGTTTTTTTGAATTAAATAATTGAGTTTTATTATGAGTGAATTTTTAGAGCAAATAAGGCGTCGTCGTACCTTCGCTATTATTTCTCACCCTGATGCCGCCCAGCCTTTCAACGCTTAAAATCACCTTTCATTGCACACCACAATCACATCTCTACGTACTGAATTTAAAGGCTTTTTGTCTTTTTCTCGTTTCTTTGCTTTTCAATGATGTTCAAGCGTAACCTCGGAAAGTGTGTACAAACTTGAGTACAAATTCCGTTTTAGAGGTCTTTGGCGAAAATTCCATGACACAAATCTGGCTGTAGGCCTTGTGGTTACTGGGTTCTGGCCAAAACTTACCTATATTTTTCATGCGAAAAATCGAGAAATGATGGTAAGACGTTCGCGATTATCTCTAATTGTTTGCCGGTTGAGTTGGTTACCGGTTTTTTTCCTGCTGTCCTAAAAGTTCATTTGTATGGACCTGATCTTCTGAACAAATCATGCATCTTTCTGACCATCAACTAATGATGAATCAGGCGATGATAGCTTTATATTGATTTTCAGGAGAATGCAGATGACAGCAGTAGCTCACCAAGTAACCCCTTTTCTAACGTCTTACGAAGTTATGGCTCGTTACCACATTAGCTATACAACGCTCTGGCGAAGAATAAAAGATGGCAGCTTGCCGCAACCTCGTATCAACCGAAATACACGAAACAAGCTGTGGCACATTGAAGACTTGGAGGAGTATGAGAATAGTGAAGGTTGAGCAGGGTTTAAAGCGTTAAGGGCAAAGCACCGCCCTTAACCTCTTAACAATATTATTCGTTGATGTTGTCAGGCTTGTCGTGATTTGGATTGTTTCGGGCGTACTCCACACCATTACGCTGGTAAATGTGCGTGTCTGGATGTTTACCTTCCTTAACTTCACGAACCAGTGTTTTTCGACTTACTTCGCCGCGCCCTGTAATTGTGTAGCTATCATTTCCACCATTTTTACCGCCATTGCCGTTGATACTTGAACCTTTCGCCATTTGGAATCCTCAATAAATTGAATCTAACTGGAGGTGCATTCAAGAACAGCAATGGAACCCAAGGTTTCACTTCCTAAAGCACTACAAATTAAATGTGGTTTCAAACTGAGAAACTCAAGAGTTCAGGCTGAAAAATGACCAGATTAAACCCTGATGATAGCTATGCGGCTTAAGCCTAGTTTTAAAGCGACCAGTCAAAAAACAACATTGAGAAGGTTTTTGACGTGGTCACAATAAGGAATCCCAATCTCCTGGTAGCGGTAGCGACAAATTCTTACTGTCCGAAACGCCAGTTGAA
Source organism: Gammaproteobacteria bacterium (assembly GCA_024511395.1). Lineage (GTDB taxonomy): Bacteria > Pseudomonadota > Gammaproteobacteria > GRL18 > GRL18 > JANELJ01. The sequence goes on from JANELJ010000184.1 coordinate 4,588, forward strand.
TGGAAAGCCTGTCGGCTCGATGATGGTTTCTAGTTGTTGATACCAAACGTCGTAAGCATGACGCATTTCATCCAGGTACTGATATTGGTTGTAGATAGCATCCAACCCTTTTTTGCTGTGGCCAATCATCAACTCGGCAACTTCTTGCGTCGTGATGGCCGACATTCGCGTTCGCATCGTTCTGCGAAGATCATGCATAGACCAGTGTTCCATCTCAATACCAAGCGACCTTCGAGCCCAGATTTTCACATTGTTAGGAATAGTGGTATCAAAGCCATTTG
>JANELJ010000185.1 GCA_024511395.1 Gammaproteobacteria bacterium
ACTATTTAAGGACATATTTTATGCTGATTTTTCAATAATTAAAATAGTTTTGATAAAAAATTCAGTTTTAATTAAGTATTATGTGATATAGAGCTTTTCAGAAAGCCCTGCGCAGAACGTTAATACATTATCTTTCAACAGCTTACAGCTTCAATCAAACTTTTTCGGCAGTATAGCCAGCTTCTTTAACTGCAGCTATTAACGCATCCACATCGGCTGTACCCGTTACTTTTGCGGAACCCGGCTCAAGACTGACATAAGCATTCTCTACACCCGCTACCGCTTCCAGTGCTTTTTTGGTGTGCATAACACAATGATTGCAGGTCATACCAGTAATTTTAAGTTCTGTTGTAGTACTCATAAAAATTCCTCTATATTAAATTTTTGGTTTAAAAAAGCGCAAACGGTTGGCATTGGCTACTACCGTTACTGATGACATAGCCATGGCGGCACTGGCAAAGGCCGGAGCCAGTAACCAGCCGGTCAGCGGATAAAAGACACCGGCGGCCAGTGGAATACCAATAACATTATATATAAATGCACCGAATAAATTCTGTTTAATATTTTTCATGGTTGCGGCCGAAACTGCAATAGCCGTTCCTACATTCATCAATGAATTTCCTGCAAGGGTAATATCTGCATTTTCAATGGCAACATCAGTACCACTGCCAATGGCAAAACCAGTATTAGCCTGAGCCAGTGCCGGTGCATCGTTTACCCCGTCGCCTACCATACCAACAATATAGCCCTGTTCCTGTAAGGACTTGATGATATTTAACTTGTCTTCCGGCATAACCTGACTATACACTTCCCTGATACCCAGTTCTCTGGCTACAGCCTGAGCCGTTTTATCACTGTCTCCTGAACACATAACGACTTCAATATGCTGTTTCTGTAATAATTTAACCGCCCCAGGCGTATCTTCCCGAATGGGATCTTTTAATGCTATCAGTCCCAGTAAGTGTCCGTCTTCAGCCAGCCAAATTGGCGTTGCGGATAATTCTGCCAGAGTTTCTGCCTGTTTAATAATTTCCGGCGCAAGCTCAACCTTATTTTCCAGCATAAAGGCATGATTGCCCAGCAGTATTTTTTTATTTTCTATTTCTGCTTTTACCCCACGGCCTTCAATCGCTGTAAAATCCTTTACATGCAAAAGAGTAAGTTCATGTTCACTGGCCGCAGTTAATATTGCCTCGGCAAGGGGATGTTCTGAGCCCGTTTCCAGTGAGGCTGCGTACTGCAGTAGATAATTTTTATTGATAATGGATGAAGCCAATTTAGGATTAACAATAATATCAGTAACTGATGGTTTGCCCTGAGTCAGGGTACCGGTTTTATCCACCACCACATAAGTCAGTTTGCTGGCGGTCTGCAGAGCATCACTGTTTTTAATAAGAATATTAAGCTGTGCCGCTTTGGAAGTACCCATCATAATGGCTATAGGAGTGGCCAGTCCCAGTGCACAGGGACAGGCAATGACCAGTACAGCAATACCCGCAGTCAAAGCATAAGCCAGGCGCGGCTCTGGACCGACAAAATACCAGGTAAAGAAGGTAATGATTGCAATGGTGATAACAATGGGTACAAATACAGAGGCAATTTTATCCACCAGACGACCAATTTCAGGCTTAGTCATCTGCACCTGTTTAACCATATTAATGATCTGCGACAGGGTAGTTTCTTCTCCCAGCTTGCTGACTTCAAATAGAAAACTGCCAGATTTATTAATGGTACCGCCCGTTACTGTATCACCGGGTGATTTTTTTACCGGCAGAGGTTCACCGGTAAGCATGGCTTCATCAATACTTGAACTGCCTTGCGTAATAATACCGTCAATAGGAATTCTTTCACCGGTTTTCACCTTGATTATATTGCTGACCTGTAATAGGGAAACCGGTAAACTGACTTCAACACCATCATAAACCAGTGTGGCTGATTTAGGTGCCAGCTCAATAATACTAGCAATAGAGGCGGAAGTTGTGCGTTTTGCCCTGATTTCCACTGCATGTCCAAACTGCAGGAAGGCCAGGATAATAACACCGGCATCCAGATACAGATGCCCTCCTCCCGGAATAAAATCAGGGTCGATAATAATCAGCATGGATGACAGCCAGGCCGCCAAAGTACCCAGTGCCACCAGGGTGTCCATATTAGATGACAGATGACGAGCCTGTTTAAGAGCAGTGATGTAGTAATTACGGCCACTGAACCACATAGTAAATAAACAGATCAGTGCAACGATAAACCAGAACATCTGTGAACTGATACCGTGGAAATAGGTATCTTTTGATACTTCCGGAACCCAACCCATATATTCAGAAGTCATCAGCAGGGCACCAACAGTGCCGGCCAGAATCGCTCTGTGCGAGGAACGACGGATTTCTAAACGGCTCTGCCTTTCCTGCTCAATATAGGGATCTTCATATTGTTCATTGATACGAGCCTCTATTCCCGCTTTTTTCAGGATAACCAGTAATTGTGCAGGAGGGAGTGTTGTGGTAATTTCAACTTTTTTTTCCGTGTCAGTAAAAACAAAAGCGATATGTTCAACTTCATCCGCCTGAGCCTGTAACTGCTCATTAATAAGTTTTTCAAGTTCAGTATCTGAACCGTCAAATTGAGAAATAATCAGTTGATACTGGTTGCTGACTTTCTGCTGCTCAATAAGCCGGGCATTATAGCCCTGATCAATAATAGCATTAACAACAGCATGCGGCTCCCCACCCTCTACCTGGGCGATTTTTTCCAGTAGATTTACAGAACCGGACTTTACGTCGGGAACCGACAAAATCGCTTTTTCAACCGTAGCTACACAGCTGGAGCAAGTCATGTCCTCTATATCAATAATATAGGATGAGGGATTCTTTTTCTGTTCTGGTTCTGCCTGTGCTGCCGGGCTTTTATTCTGATCAGAAGACGACTCAATGGGGCAGGATTCAGGGATCTCAGCCACAGGACTGGCAGGATAACCGGCCTCAGTAATGGCCTGAATAACTTCATGCGGCAAACCGCCTGTCACCAGTGCTTTCCCCTGTTTCAAGTTGATGTTTATTGCTTCAACACCGTCAACAGCCAGAGCCGCTTTTTCTACCCGCGCCACACAATGTGCGCAGGTCATATCACTGATTTTGATTTTATACTGTCTGTTTACAGGCGGTTTATCGCTGTGATCCATACTTATTTAGTCCTCAGGTAAGTTTTTTTATTATTCAATAAAGCACTTACCGGTTCAATAGCCACAATACCCCACCTTCAGTCATACGTTTAGCCATCTCAGAAAATATATCAGCGTTCCTCTGTGCTTCTTCGGCATTGGTATACACTTCAACCTTTAGACTTTCACACAGTCCGTAGTCATTAAACTCATTGATATAACTACACATAGCCTTCAACCTTGCTGACTGTAATTCCAAGTATATTCAGACTATTCACCTCCCCTGCTATCAGCCCAAAGTCGGAAATATTCAGGATCATAACTACCTTGTTAAACATTTAGGCTTCCTCTTTAGAGTGGTTATTTTCAGTTACGGTACAGTTTGATAATGTCACTGATTTCCACATGAAATAAATCGCTGGTATTACCAGCAGGGTTAAAACAACAGAACTGAGCATACCGCCAATCATAGGGCCGGAAATTCTCTGCATAACTTCAGAGCCTGTGCCGCTGCTGTACATAATAGGTATCAGACCCACAACAATAGCCGCAACCGTCATGACAATAGGACGAACACGCTGACCGGCACCTTCCAGAACTGCCGCTTTTACATCTTCACGGCTCATGCAGCGGTTCTGCTCCATTAACTCGTGAGACATCCGGCAATAGGACTGATTCAGATAAACCAGCATAAGCACCCCAACTTCAACAGTTACCCCTGTCAGAGCAATAAAACGGAAATTCATAGGTATGATCTTTAGGAGTTGAAATGAAGCCAATTTGATGATCAAATAGTTGTTATTCAGGCAATTATTTATCAACAAAAAGGCTTCAAATGAAAAGTACCACATTATCAAAAAAACTAAAAGTCATATTGAGTGAAAAGAAACTTAATAAACCGGGAAAAAACATAGGTTTTTCCCAACGATTAAGACAGATACCCCCTTTTCAGCTTATAGTGAGTATGATTACGGCTATGGGTGATAAAGAGACAAAGCATTTTTCGGAAATTCATCGTTACTTTAACCAGTTGACGAATAAAAATGTCCGTTATAAGCCCTTTCATAATCAACTAGCCAAGCCTGAATTTGCGCAATTGATGAGAGATGTTGCAGATAAAGTTTTTAATCACCGGGTAAATACAAAACTGAAATGTAATCATCCCGTTCTGGCCAGTTTTGATAAATTACTGATCCGGGATGGCAGTTCATTTGCTATCCATAAGGCACTGAAAAAGAATTATCCCGGGCGATTCACAGCAATTAGTCCGGCAGCCGTGGAATTGCATGTCACCTACGACTTAAAAACCGGAGGCATAGAAAAAAGCACACTGACACCGGATAGCTTTTCAGAACGAGCAGAGTTACCAGACGTTCATGAACTGGAAAATCAGTTATTATCAGGTGACCATAGCTACTATTCAGGCCAACTGATTAATGAAACAGATGACCATGGAGGGTATTATATTTTACGGGCGATGAGACTTTCCAGGATAGCGGTTCACCGGGCCACCAGAGAAGATAGGCAAGTCGTTAACAAAAGAACTAAACCATTGTCTGATTTGGTAAAATCTCTGCCAAAACGACCGTTTGTCTGTAATATGCCGGCACCCACCTCTGAAAAAAAATCTGTATCGAAAAATAAATCACCGTACAATTATCAGTTTTCACAAGCCTCCATACGTGCTCTGTTTGCCT
>JANELJ010000186.1 GCA_024511395.1 Gammaproteobacteria bacterium
CCGGATACGGATATTTTAAGGCGATTTGAAGATTTGTTATAAAAACAATTTCAAAACAGCTGGTTATAAACAAATTGTTAAAGAACGTATGAGCTAAACAGGACTCTCAAGGGTGAGCTGTCGCTCTAAACTTTAGATACTATTAACAATACTATTGTCGCTGCCTGGAGTGATATTTGCCCATTCGTGCTATTATTTTATAACTTTATATATTCAAGTACTGGATGGCTGATGTGGCTAAGCCATTTAAATGGACTTATGAAGGTAAAATTTTACAAGCTTAATTTACGATAGAATTGATATGTATTTGTAAATTACAGTACCGGGAAGCCATTATTTCTCCCTGGATTTCAGGGTACTTTTAAGCTGTGCCATGGAAATGGACGTTTGTTGTCCATTGTCTATGGCATGGGTATTCTGCAGCGGGGTTTTAGGGTTCCAGGCATGACCGTAAACCACTTCATAGGTCAGAGGATAGCCGTCAGCAGTTTTAAATTGCTCATATTGCTCAAGCATGGCCTTAAAGCGCTGTTTGCCGGTCAGGGCGGTTTCCCGGCCCCGGTTCTGATTGTGCGCACCAACAGCTTTCAGATCCAGCATAATCTGTTTTACTGAGGAGTAATTAAGCACAATTCGCTCACTGTCCATAACGGGATTTTCAGTCTGGACATTATATAAAATATCACCAATATCATGCATATCAGTAAATTCATTCACATGTACTTTATCACTAACCGCTGCCCAACTGGCTCTCAGTTCTTTCAGGGTGTCAGTACCAAAGATGCTAAACAGCAGTAAACCGCCAGGTTTTAATACCCGACGAAATTCCTGAAAAAGCTGAACTAAATCGGTACACCACTGAATGGTGAGGTTGGAAAAAATAAGATCCACACTGGCATCTACCAGCGGCAGTTGCTCCGCATCGGCACAGACATAATGATAGCGATTAGCACGGATGGCCCGGCGCAGTTTATCTGTCAGGCCGGAAGGTTTAAGGCGCTGGCGACATTTCTCCAGCATCCGGGGTGCCAGATCCATAGCGATCAACCCGGCTTCTGGGTATTGCTCTGCTAGTCCCTGTACGCCCTGTCCGGTTCCCGTACCCAGATCCAGAATAATCTGAGGTTTTATTTTTATATAATCTAGCCGTTCAAGTAAGCGCTTACATACTTCCTGTTGTACTATTGCCGCACCATCATAGCTATCTGCCGCCCGGTTAAAGGTTTCCTGCACCTGGGCTTTGCTAAATGCAGGCAAAACAGATGGATCTTTAGTGTTCAAGAATGCCTCGCAATAGTGTCATAAACTGATCTTGATGAGAAATAAACGGTGCATGGCCAGCACCGACAACAGGATGCAGCTTAATATTGGGCTGCTGAGCTAACTGCTGCTGGGCTTTAATATTAACCAGGGTATCCCGTTCTCCGCAAATCAGGTCAATGGGAATATCCGTGATTTCAGATAACAGCGCCCTTTTATCTTCATTTAACAGCATGTTAAGGCCATCTTTTAAGGCAGAGGGATCGAGCTCACCGCGTTGTTCCAGTTGCTGCTGCAGGGTTTTAATGTCCTTTCTGGCCGTGTCACTGCCCATGGCCTGAATGGCCAGAAAGCGTTTTAAGGTCGCCCGGTGATCCTGTTCAAGATACTGATAGAATTTTTCAAATACCGATGCTTTGACTGCATCAGGCCAGTTATCTCCTTGTACAAAACGCGGGCTGGAGCTGACCAGAACCAGTCCGCTGACCCTCTGTGGAAACTGACACACCATTTCAAGGGCCACCAGTCCACCCATGGACCAGCCAATAATAATGGTTTCTTTATCCTTTAATAAAAAAGCCAGGCATTGTGCCAACGAGACCGAATTATAATGACCGCCTAGGGCCTGCTGATCACAGCTACGGCTTTGACCATATCCAGGTAAGTCCACAGCGATAATATGATAGCCGGTAAGCTGTTCCTGCAGATACTTTGCTACTGGTGTCCAGACTCCGCTATTCATCCCCCAGCCGTGCAGAAACAGGATCTGTCTGCGGTACTCGACATTACCCCATTGCTGGTGATGAATACACTGCTCCAACTCAGGCTCCCATGCCCAGATCGGCAAAGGCATTCAGCAGTCGTTCAACATCCTGCTCTGAGTGCTGTGCCGATAAGGTCACCCGTAACCGGGACGTACCTTTGGGTACCGTAGGCGGACGTATGGCGGTGACCAGAATACCCTGTTCTTCCAGTACCTGGCTTAAAGCAACGGTATTTTTAATGCTGCCGGTTAACACCGGCTGAATGGCTGTCATGGAATCCAGCAGGTTCAGGCCCAGTTGTTCACAGCCACTATGGAACTGGGCAATCAGTGTTTTAAGTTTTTCCCTGCGCCAGTTTTCCTCACGGGCAATTTTCAGACTGACCAGCAGAGCCGAGGCCAGTGCCGGCGGCATGGCGGTGGTATAAATAAACGAGCGGGCTTTCTGGATCAAGGTTTCAATCAGAGCATCACTGCCGGCCACAAAGGCACCGACAACCCCCATGGCCTTGCCCAGGGTGGCCATATAAACCGGTAACTGCTGCTGATCCAGATGAAACTCCTGTGCCACGCCGGCGCCCTGTTCACCTAACAGGCCGAAGCCATGGGCATCATCAAGCATCAGCCAGGCATCATAGTCCTGACAGACTCGCACCAGTTCAGGCACATCGGCCAGTACACCATCCATACTGAAAACGGAATCACTGATCACCAGTTTTCTGGTCTGCGGCTCACTTTCAGCCAGCCATAATTCCAGCCGCTCCACATTATTATGCGGGTAGCGTTTAAAGACACTCCCGGAGAGAGCAGAAGATAACAGGGCGGCATCAATCAGGGAGGCATGGTTAAGCCTGTCCTCTACCACTAGGTCGCCTTTACCCATCAGGGCATTAACAATGCCAAGATTAGCCATATAGCCGGTAGAAAATAGCAGTGCACGGCTGCGCCCGGTGTAATCAGCCAGAGCTTCTTCCAGTTCATGATGTACGGCAGTATGACCGCTGACCAGGTGTGCAGCACCACTGCCCACCCCCCATTGATCGGCGCCTTTTTTTAAGGCGGCGGCAATATCAGGGTGGTTAGCTAGGCCAAGGTAGTCATTGCTGCAGAAACTGAGTAGGGATCGCCCATTGATTTTAAGGTGAACCTGTTGGGGGGTTTCAATAATTTTACGTTGACGATAAAGAGATTGCTGTCGGCGTTCTGACAGCTCCTGTTGCAGAAGATCATCCAGGTTCATTAATTCAGCCGCCGGACATTCAGGCTCTGACAGATACTGCAGAATCCGTTTCGACTGCGGTTACTGGTTCAGTGACCGATTCTGATGACTGGCTGTGACAGCTTTTTTTCTTTTCCAGACTGGTTTTCATGCCCAAGCTGGCAAACAGCTGCTGATCATGGGATGCGCTGGCTCCCTCTGTGGTTAACAGGCGTTCGCCATAAAAAACGGAATTGGCACCGGCAAAAAAGCACATGGACTGCATTTCATCACTCATTTCTTCACGACCGGCCGATAGTCTGACCACTGAACGGGGCATCATAATACGCGCTACTGCCACGGTACGGACAAATTCCAGCGGTTCGATTTCATCCTGACCGTATAATGGGGTGCCTTCCACCTGCACCAGCATATTAATGGGCACAGAGTCCGGATGCTGCTCCATATTGGCCAGCTGCATCAGCAGACTGCAGCGGTCATGGCGTTCTTCACCCAGACCCAGTATACCACCGCTGCAGACATTGATACCGGCCTGCTGGAAGGCATTAAGGGTATCAAGACGATCCTGAAAGGTGCGTGTTGAAATAACATTGCCGTAAAATTCAGGCGAGGTATCCAGATTATGGTTGTAGTAATCTAGGCCGGCTTCCTTAAGCAGTTGCACCTGTTCTTCATTAAGCATACCCAAGGTGACACAGCTTTCCATATCCAGAGATTTAACCGCCTTGATCATCTCCAGAACTTTAGGAAAATCCCGTTTATTAGGACGTGACCAGGCCGCTCCCATACAGAAACGGTCGGCGCCTTCATCCTTGGCTTTTTGAGCGGCGGCAATGACTTCATCCAGTGATAATAAGGACTCAGCTTCCAGTTCGGTTTTATGATGAGCACTCTGAGAGCAATAACCACAGTCTTCGGAACAGCGGCCGGTTTTAATACTGAGCAGGGTACTAATCTGAATGCTATTGGGATCAAAGTTTTCCCGGTGAATGCAATGTGCTTTAAACAGCAGGTCATTCATGGGTAAATCAAACAGAGCCTGAACCTCATCCAGAGTCCAGTTATGTCGTAATTCAGTTTTTGCCTGTGTGCTCGCTTGTAAACTCATAGTGTAGCCGTAGTCATATCAGTTAAGTAAATTCAGATCGCTACTATAACATATTCTACAGCCCTGTTCAGCCTGCTCACGCTATCCGCACAATACAGCAATCTTATTTTTGAGTACTTTTCTGGTGGGCGACATATTCATCCAGTAACTGGCGAATTATTTTCTGATATTGCATATGATGCTTTTTTGCTGTTTCTTTGAAATAGGCAATGCTCTCTGAACTTAGAGAAATGGTTATCTTGGTATTTTTTTGCCTGAGTGCTAATTCCTCTGGTGAGGGCAAAAAATCTGATACGGTAATCCCCCCATTTATAAAACAATTCATAAATAGAGGTTTTGCATAAGTCTTATCCACATATCCATAGGTCTGCCTGTTGGTGAGACCTTCAGCTTTATCTCACTGACAGGCCTGGCCTGTGGGTATGTGGATAAGACGGTTTAAATTGTTTTCTAACAG
>JANELJ010000028.1 GCA_024511395.1 Gammaproteobacteria bacterium
TTGTTTTCTCAACCGTTTTCTGAACTTTTTCGCCAGAACCCCGTTGAGTGAGTGGTGTATTATACGCCCTGATTACAGAACGTCAACACTTTTCTCAATATTTTGTCATATTTCTTTCATAGACATAGGGCATTATAGAGCGTTTTCAAGTATAAAATAAAAAACAATTTCTATTTAACGGTAACTTTTGCAAACTTACGCTTGCCCACCTGGTAAACTTTGGAGGTGCCACTATCGATTGTCAGTTTAGTATCAGTGACTTTTTCTCCGTCTATTTTAACTGCTCCCTGCTTAATCATACGAATAGCCTCACCGGTACTGGAAGTCATGCCAGAATCTTTAAGAATATAGGCAATACCCAGACTGCCATCACTGGCCGGCATTTCAAATTCCTGGATATCTTCAGGTACCATGCCCTTTTTAAAGCGGTCAATAAAGTTCTGCTGGGCCTTTTCTGCTGCCCCTTCGTCATGAAAACGGGCAATAATTTCTTTAGCCAGAAGGAACTTGATATCTCTTGGATTTTTGCCTGCTTCAACATCGGCTTTATACTGTTCTATCTCATGCATAGGTCTAAAGCTGAGCAGTTCAAAATAACGCCACATTAAATCATCTGATACGGACATGATTTTACCGAACATATCATCCGTTGTATCAGATACACCAATATAGTTATTAAGTGACTTGGACATTTTCTGCACACCATCCAGCCCTTCCAGAATCGGCATAGTAATAACCACCTGCGGTGTCTGACCGTTTACTTTCTGCAGTTCCCGCCCCATTAACAGGTTAAACTTCTGATCTGTACCGCCCAGTTCTACATCAGCTTTTAGTGCGACGGAATCATAGCCCTGGATCATGGGGTACAGAAATTCATGAATAGCAATAGGCTGACAGGAAGCATAGCGTTTACTAAAGTCATCACGCTCCAGCATACGAGCCACTGTCTGATTGGACGCCAGCTGAATCAGATCCGCAGCAGACATTTTACCCATCCACTGGGAATTAAAAACCACTTTAGTTTTTGCTTCATCCAGTATTTTAAAAACCTGCTCTTTATAGGTTTTAGCATTTTCTTCGACCTGTTCACGGGTGAGTGGCTGGCGGGTTACATTTTTTCCCGTGGGATCACCTATCATACCGGTAAAATCACCTATCAGAAAATGAACCTCATGCCCCAGTTCCTGAAACTGACGAAGCTTGTTTATCAATACGGTATGTCCGAGATGTAAATCAGGAGCCGTCGGATCAAAACCAGTCTTGATAATTAATGGCTTATTGCTTTTCAGTTTTTCAATCAGGCCTTCTTCAAGTAAAATTTCATCGGTACCCCGTTTAATTAATTCCAGAGCCTCTTCTATTTTGCCCATTATCTCTCTCAACTCCCGTTTAGTGTCCCGTTTGTACTTTATGCTTTCTATAACTATAGCCTGAACCAGCCAAAAACATGACCTGTTAGGCATTTTTAATTAATTTGTATAAGTTTTAACCATTAAATAGTCAAAATTGCGACAAGGTTACCATAAATTTCAGACAGTTCAGCTAAGATTTAAGAAAAAGGACTGATTTTTTCATTTATCTATTGCAATAACAGGCATTAGAAGCTATCTTTAATTTAAAAAATTTAAGGAATATCCGTGAATTACAGACCTTTTTTAAACTCCCGTTTAAGCTCAGAGTCAGACAAGCATATCAAGTTTAAAAATAAAAACAGATATATAGTTAACGGTAAGAAAAAAAATAGCCGTTTTTTGCTTATGACCGCTGTTATATCCGTCAGTATGATTGGTATGGCTGCTACTTTACTGGCAAATTCTGATTCTACAAAACTTTTATCTCAAAACCATGTCTCTCAAAACAAGAGTAATAAAGCACAGCCATCAACAGTCCTGTCACGAACTGCTGAAAATAAAGCTTCTCTTAGTCAGACTAGTAGCGATTTAGAGCTTCCCGTTATTTCTTATGCTTCAGAAGTTACTAATAACTCAACTATAGCTGAAGCTGAGAAAATCGAGAAAAATATTGAAGCTCTGTCAGGCAAGACTGAAGAGCCTGCAGTCAGCACCTCTGATTCACCGTTTATCACTCATATAACTTTTATCGATTCAGCCGAAAAAGCCAGTCAGCTTAACCATAGTATGCTGAACAGAGCTTTATCCAGTGTTAAAGAAGAAATAGCAGAGGAAGTTCCGGTTAATACCAGAACTCTGACCGTTAAGGTGAAAAAAGGGGATACCTTATCTGCTATTTTTAAACGCCATAACTTAAGCAGCAACAGTCTATATAAAATTATCAATTCCGGAAAAGCTGCCAAACAGCTAGCCCGGATCAAACCCGGCCAGAGCTTTTCCATTGTTCTGGATGAAGACAATGATATTACTCAACTTGAATTTCGTATTAATAAGGTAGACACCCTGTTAATCAGCCGAAATGACAAGGGATACACACCTGAAATCAGGAGCAAGGAAATTGAAACCCGCCAGCAGTTTACTGCCGGGATTATTAATAACTCCTTATTTTACGATGGCCAGAAAGCCGGCCTGAACAGTGCCCTGATTATGAAGTTAGCCCATATATTTGGCTGGGATGTGGATTTTGCACTGGATATTCGCAAAGGTGACTCATTTGCTGTGCTTTATGAAGAGCAGTATGTGAATGGTAAAAAAATAAATTCCGGTGATATTTTATCTGCTGAGTTTATAAATCAGGGTAAAGTATTTCGTGCCATTCGTTATACCGATGCTTCTGGCCATACCGACTTTTATTCTGAAAAAGGTCTGAGTATGCGTAAAGCCTTCTTACGTACTCCGGTAGCATTTTCCCGTATCAGTTCCCGTTTTTCTACAGGGCGCAAACACCCTGTACTGAACAAAATCCGTGCCCATAAAGGTGTGGACTATGCCGCTGCCCGTGGTACACCAATTAAGGCAGTCGGTGACGGCAAGGTGATTTTTAAAGGCCGTAAAGGTGGTTATGGCAGGGTCATTATTCTGCAGCATGGTTCTAAATATACGACCCTGTATGCTCATATGAACGCTTATAACAAAAAGCTGCGTAACGGCAGCCGGATCAAACAGGGACAGGTTATTGGTTATGTTGGCAGTTCCGGCCTAGCAACCGGCCCCCATCTGCATTATGAGTTTCGTATTAACGGGGTGCACCGTAATCCTTTAACGGTTAAATTACCCAGTGCAGCCCCTATTTCTAAAAAATATCGTGCAGACTTTAAAGTGACCGCAGAAACTTTAATCTCACAGCTTAAGCTTAGAAAGCAGGAAACCATTGCTTTAAACAGCCATTAATTTAGTAAAGATCTTGCATGAGTTATTTTATAGGAATAATGTCCGGCACCAGCCTGGATGGTGTGGACATTGTTCTTTCTGATATTCGGTCTTCCGAATCATTTTCTTTTATAACCGCCCGAACCTATCCTATTCCCATCGATCTAAAACAGGATTTACTTTCTCTGAGCCAGGAACGGCAAGATAATGAACTGGATACTTATTCCCGTCTGGATACCCAAATGGGGCATTTGCTGGCTCAAAGCTGCAATGAACTTATATCGGAACAGGGCCTTAAACCTTCTGACATTAACGCCATTGGCAGCCACGGGCAGACCTTAAGGCATTATCCTGAACAGGAAAACCCGACCAGTTTACAGATTGGTGATCCGAATATTATTGCCCAGAATACGGATATAACCACCATTGCCGATTTTCGACGCAGAGATATGGCCGCCGGAGGTCAGGGAGCCCCCCTGGTTCCCCCCTTTCATAGAGCTCTGTTCCACAGTACGGAAAAAAATCGTGTCATATTAAATATTGGCGGTATTGCCAATATCACCTTTCTGCCGGCCAACAATCACCAGGTTCTTGGTTATGATACCGGTCCGGGAAACGGCTTAATGGATGACTGGTGTCTCAGGCATTTTGATTCCCCCTTTGACCTCTCCGGGAAATTAGCGGCGCAAGGACAGGTTCACCCGGCATTATTATCTCAAATGCTGGATGATCCCTTTTTTTTACTAATAGCGCCCAAAAGTACCGGCCGGGAGTATTTTTCATGGCAGTGGATAAAACAGCAGCTTATTCAACTCAATAACAGCATCAATGCTCATGATGTTTTAAGAACACTGCTGGAATTAAGCTGTGTGTCTATTAGTAATGAAATCCGGGCCTTGTCCGTTAAGATTGATGAAGTGCTGGTCTGCGGCGGCGGAGCGCATAATCCGCTATTGATGCAAAGATTACAGACGTTATTAGGGGACAGTCAGGTTATGAGCACTGAAACTTATGGACTCAGTCCTGACTGGGTTGAAGCCAGCGCCTTTAGCTGGCTGGCCTATCAAACGCTTAATGGTTTAAGCGGGAACCTCCCCTCGGTGACAGGTGCCAGTAAGGAAGTTATTCTGGGCGGGATCTGGCAGGCATAGCCTTAAACCTGACACCACCCATTTCTCTTAACGCTGATCCATAGGAATATAGGCCCGTTGTTTTTCACCCGTATAAATCTGGGTGGGACGGAAAATACGATTATCCTTAAGCTGTTCACGCCAGTGAGCCAGCCAGCCGGCACTGCGGGCTATGGCGAATATGGCGGTAAACTGGTTTTCAGGGATCCCCATTTCCTTATATAACAGACCAGAATAGTAATCGACATTAGGATAAACACCTTTTTCTGCCAGCCGTTCTTCTGCTGCTTTTTCCAGGGCTTCAGCAATTTCAAACAGAGGATTAATATCTCCGCCTCTGGCCTCACGCAAATCTTTAATCAGCCCCTGCAGAATGGTGGCCCTTGGATCCTTCACCTTGTATTCTCGGTGACCCATACCCCAGATCTTGCCTTTGCGTTTTAACTGTTGATCCACAAATTTAGCGGCGTTTTTAGGATCACCTACCTCTTCCAGCATGGCCAGTACCTTGGAATTGGCACCGCCGTGCAATGGCCCTGATAAGCAGCCAATGGCAGAAGAAATAACACTATAAGGTGCAGACAGGGTTGAACCATTCACCAGTACTGAGAAAGTAGAAGCATTAATAGTATGTTCAGCATGCAGGATCAGGCAGACATCCAGTATTTTGGACAATACCGGATCAGGTTCCAGGCCGGTAAGCATATACAGAAAACTTTCTGCATAAGTCATATCATAGCGCATGGGTGGCGGCTCATAGCCTTTGGCAATATGTTTCCAGGTAGCGACCAGTGTTCCCATACGGGCAATAATTTTAACGGTAGCAGAATGAACATAGTCCAGATCGGTACAGACATCGGCATCTATCAGGCATTCACTGCCCTGATAAAACATACCAAGACTGGAAACCGCCGTCTGCAGCATTAACATGGGGTCGGCTGAAGCCGGCAGGGTTTTCATCAAATCCATTAAATGATATTTCAGAGCACGATTGGTTCGCAACTCACAGGAAAAATCATCTAATTGTTGTTTTTTAGGCAGCTGGCCATTAATTAATAGCAGAACCGTTTCTTCAAAGGTACTATGAGCAGCCAGTTCTTCAATGGGATAACCCCGATAGAATAATATCCCCTTTTCACCGTCGATACTGGATATATTGGACTTGGTTGCCGGAACCCCAGCCAACCCGGGCAGATATTCATTCATAAATGTTTTCCCTTAAATAAATATAATTTTTAGTACCATTACTGGTGTAATTATATAATTTATAAATAAAAAAGGCGCGGTATAAACAGCGCCTTTCTAATTATAACAGAAATGAATGACTGAAATAATTTATTCTGTAGAGAATGAAGAACCACAACCACAGGTAGTGGTAGCATTAGGGTTGCGGATCACAAACTGTGAACCTTCCAGGCCTTCAGTATAGTCGATTTCTGCACCGACCAGATACTGGAAAGACATAGGGTCAATTAATAATGTCACACCCTGGTTTTCAACTTCAGTATCACCATCATTGACATCTTCATCAAAGGTAAAACCATACTGGAAACCGGAACAGCCGCCACCTGTTACGAATACTCGTAATTTCAGGTTTTCATTCTGTTCTTCTTCAATTAATGATTTTACTTTAAGTGCCGCTGCATCGGTAAAATCTAAAGGACTTTCACTACTCATAACTTTTTAACTCCAATTTCAATGGCTTTATTATTCAATAACCAAACACATTAGTCAACATTTATATAGATCAGCTTTCCGCTGGCTTATAGCGGCGTATAATTAATTATCACTGACAGTTTCCGACTCTTCCAAGCGGGCAGGCTCTGCTTTGGCATCCACGGCATTCACCTGGCCATCACTGCTGACATGAAACAGATTGCCATTAACTTCCGCACCCATGGCCATTTCAAACAGTTTATAATAAACATTGCCGTAAACCCGGGCTTTTTTGGTCAGTTCTACATGATTACTGGCATACACATTACCTTCCACGGTACCATTAATAAAAATATTGGGGATCTGTATCTCTCCCTGTACTAGGCCGTTCTCACTGATAGTAATGGTGGCCCCGTCATCCTCATTGGCGGTAATATTACCAACAATTTTGCCATCAACCAATAATCCGCCAGAAAAATCCAGATCACCCGTTACCTGGGTATTTTTTCCAATTAATGAATCAATTCGTTTGGTCGGACTTTTTTTATTTCCCCACATATTTCATTCCTTCATTTTTAGACCAGCTTAGATCACTGAGTTCAATAATGGATTTTTTCTTTTTTGAATCAATAATGACATCAACGGCCTGTGGTTCCATTTTTTCAGGCAGCGCAATAATGCCGCTAAACTCCTGAAAATATTTAAAACTGTACTTAAAGCCCTGCTCCCCAGAGCTGTTGTTTTCCACTTTAGCTTTTTTAGCTGCTTTGTTATTGCTGACAATCAGTGCCTGTAAGGGAAGTTTTACAGGTTTATTATTTTGAAGACCTTTAATAAAAATCCTGATTTTGCCCTTAGTATAGGTTCTTTTTTTCATCTTTTGCGCGATTATAAAGCGATATTGGTAATAATTTTGTGTTTCGCTACCTGCTTCCGCTTTTAAATCTTCCGGTGGCAGGATCGGCGTTATTTCCAGACTTTGCAGATATATCCTGTCGCGACCAGCATCAGGGGCAAGAATACCTTTATAAAAATCAACCTGCTGTTCCAGAGCCAGTATTTTTTCCTGTTCCCGGCTCATATCAGACTTTACAATTTCACAGGCTTTTTGTTCCAGCAGAAACTTGCGTTCCAGATGAAGGATTTCCTTACTCAGCTCGCGATTACGTTTTTTTAGTATTTTCTGCTGCAGCAATAAGGAGTTTCGACCTCCCTTTTCCTTAATAATGTCTTCTTCTGACTGCATATAGCCCATTTCATAGGCACCCCACAATAAAGCCAGCCCAACAAGAATAAACAGCAGGCGTATACCGTAATATTGCAGGGGGTGACTGCGGGCTATAATAATATGAGTCATGGCTTAATTCCGGAAGGTATTCGTTCGTGTGCTAAGGCATTAGCGGAACAATACCAAGACCAGCCTGCTCATCCAGATCAAAAGCCAGGTTCATATTCTGCACGGCTTGGCCTGCAGCCCCTTTAACCAGGTTATCAATGACTGACAGTACCACAATGGTATCATTACCCTGCGGCTGATGAACAGCAATACGGCACAGATTACTGCCTTTAACCATCCTAGTTTCCGGATGAGAGCCGGAAGGCAGAACATCCACAAAAGGCTCATCCTGATAACGCTGTTCAAACAGGTTCTGGATTTCTTCTATTGATGCAGTATCCGTTTTTACTTTGGCGTATAAAGTCGCCTCAATACCCCGGATCATGGGTGTCAGATGAGGAACAAAGGTCAGATCCACAGCCGATTTATGCTCCAGCTCCAATCCCTGCTTAATTTCCGGTAAATGCCGGTGTCCAGAGACAGCATAAGCCTTAAAGCTTTCACTGGCCTCGCATAATAAGGTGCCGACATTAGCCCCCCGACCGGCTCCGCTGACACCGGATTTACAGTCAGCCACCAGGAAGTCAGTATTAATTAACTGGTTTTCAAGCAGGGGCAAAAAACCCAGCTGCACTGCCGTAGGATAGCAGCCTGGATTGGCAATCAGACGTGCCTGCTTTATCGCTTCACGATTAATTTCCGGCAGACCATATACTGCCTGTGCAACATAATTGGGACAGGCATGGGTCATACCGTACCACTGTTCCCAGACGGCTATATCCTTAATCCTGAAATCGGCGGCCAGATCGATAACTTTGACACCCGCTTCAATCAGTTCCGGTACCATTTTCATGGCCACACCGTTAGGGGTGGCAAAAAACACCAGATCACAGTTTTTAAGTGCCTTAACATCCGGTTCAGTAAACTGTATATCCATAAAACCGCGCAGGTTAGAGTATAAATCACTGACATGCAGTCCGGCCTCAGAACGGGAAGTAATAACCTGTAAATCCACCTCTGGATGATTGGCCAGTATCCTCAATAATTCCACGCCGGTATAACCGGTTCCACCTACAATACCTGTTTTTATCTTTGCCACGTTATGTCTAACCTTAAATTTTAAGCTTGAATAATGTTATGCCTGAAATATCTGCTCTAGATAAATAGAGTGATCATCCGAAAATTCCCCTTTTTTTAAAGAGGGGATGGAGGTTTAAGTTCCTGACTTGCCCCCCCCCTCAATCCCCCTTCTAAAGAAGGGGGAAGTAAAAGCGGAATAAACAGATGAACCATAAAATTAAATTGGCTCAGGGCTGAATAAACCATTATAATACATGCTCACTAATAAATGGATAGCTGGAGCGGTAAAACTGAAAAATTACCAACTCCTTAAAACACGAGTAATTTACATCCAATGAAAACAAAAGACCTTGCTGTTGTCGGTTTTATTCTGGTTCTGGCAGCTCTGCTGCTGTTTCTCTGGCTGTCCCCTTCCGGTCACCCCATGGCGCCAACGGCCCATTTTAAAGATTTGAACGGCAAGGAATTTACCCTAGCTCAGTTAAAAGTCCGTCCTGTTATTATTAATTTCTGGGCGACTACCTGCCCCGGATGCGTCAAGGAAATTCCCATGCTGATTAATACAGCCGATAAATACGCTTCCAGCCAGTTAGTTATTATAGGTGTCGCCATGGATTATGATCCGCCCGAACAGGTCAGAGAAATGGTGCGCCGCAAAAAAATGAACTATACCATCGTGCTGGACACTGACGGACAGCTGGCAAAGTCATTTAACAATGTAACCCTGACACCGACTACTTTCTTTATTAACCGCCAGGGCCAGATTGTAAAAAACAAACTGGGTGAACTGTCTCATAATGAGATGGAAGAAGCGGTTAATAAAATTATCCTTTAAAGGTATGTACTATGTTATGGGTTAAAGCATTTCATGTAATTTTTATGGTGACCTGGTTTGCCGCTCTGTTTTATCTGCCGCGGCTGTTTGTCTATCATGCCAGCAGCAATGATGAAATCAGCAATAAGCGATTTAAGGTCATGGAAAGCAAGCTATTTTACGGTATTATGACGCCAGGCGCCATTATTACGACTGTACTGGGATTATGGCTGCTGTTTGAATACGCCTGGCATACCTATTCATCCATGCTCTGGCTGCATATTAAACTGGCCCTGGTGGTTCTGCTTATTATTTATCACCTGTATTGCTGGAAACTGTTAAAACTATTCAGGGATGACAAAAATCCCTACAGCCATGTTTTTTATCGCTGGTTTAATGAAATTCCGGTATTTATGTTAATCGGTATTATTATCCTGGTTATTGTAAAACCCATATGAATACCCCTTCTTCACTACCCGTTGTCCTGTGTTTTTCCGGCAATGATCCTACCGGCGGTGCCGGCATTCAGGCGGATATTGAAGCCCTGGTCAGTATGGGAGTCAGAGCTGCGCCGGTTATTACCGCTTTAACCGTACAGGACACCCAGAATGTTAAGTATTTTTCTGCCACCGAGCCTAAATTACTGACTGAACAGGCCGGGATTATTCTTGAAGACTTGCCTGTTTGTGCCTTTAAACTGGGCATGCTGGGAAGCCTAGAAAATATTGAGGCTATTCATCAGCTCCTGCATGATTATCGGGATATTCCTGTTATTATTGATCCGATTATTAGCGCCGGTGGCGGTATGACACTCAGTTCTGAAAATATGGCACTGGCTTATTCTGATTTATTATTTCCCCTGACTACCCTAGTAACTCCCAATTCCAGAGAAGCCCGAATTCTGGCACCGGAAGCAGACACCTTGGAAGCCTGTGCCCAGGAATTAATGGATGACGGCTGTGAATTTGTTTTAGTAACCGGTACCCATGAAAGCAGCTCCGAGGTTATCAACACTCTTTATGGCCAGCATGAAAAACTGTCCAGCCTGTCCTGGCCGCGTCTTGAACACAGCTATCATGGATCGGGCTGCACCTTAACATCGGCCATAACGGGATTAATTGCCCGGGGAGTACCCGTGCCTGATGCCGTAACATCTGTCCAGCAATACACCTGGGACAGCCTGCACAAGGGTTTTCAACTGGGTATGTATCAACAACATCCGGATCGGTTTTTCTGGGCCTCTAACTGGTTTGATGACCATCTGGATAATCCCTCAGCCAGATAATTTTTTATGCGCAAAAATACCAAAATACAGGGGCTGTATGCCATAACGGATCCGGCCCTGATAAATAATAACAAGCTGATTGATGCAGTAACTCAGGCTATTGAAGGCGGTGCCCGGATCATTCAGTACCGTAATAAACAGGCATCACCTGAACTACAGTTAAAACAGGCTCAGGCCATTGCTCAAATTTGTAAACAATACCAGGTCTGTTTTATCATTAATGACGACCCGCAACTGGCCAGAAAAATAAATGCCGATGGGGTCCATGTGGGTAAAGATGACGGTCAGATAGCCGATGCCCGTGCTATTCTGGGAAACGAAGCCATTATTGGCGTTTCCTGCTACAACCGTCTGGAAAATGCCCTGCAGGCCCAGGCCGATGGCGCTGACTATATCGCACTGGGGCGTTTTTTCACGTCCCGTACCAAACCGGATGCCGTACAGGCCAGTCTGGAATTACTATCTGAAGTCAGGCAGGCCATTGATTTACCTATTGTGACCATTGGCGGTATTAAACGGGATAATGCCCGGCAGCTTATTGAGTACGGTACTGATGCCATTGCTGTTATTTATGACTTATTTCATAATACTCAAAATATTAAGCAAACAGCTCAGGAATTTCAAAAATTATTTGAACATCAATAAACCAGCTTAAATAACCAAAATACTTATTCAGACATTCATTCTCCATAGTAGAGAGTATGTTTACAGATTAATCAATTAACAGGAACTCAGTTACCATGACCCGTTCACATGATCTATTCTTACAGGCTCAGAAAACCATCCCCGGCGGTGTAAATTCCCCGGTTCGTGCATTTAAAGGTGTGGGTGGTGATCCGATTTATTTAAAAAAAGGTTCCGGTGCCTATTTATATGACGAAGACGACAAGCAGTATATTGACTATGTGGCTTCCTGGGGACCTATGATTATGGGCCATGCCCATCCGGAAGTGGTTAAGGCGGTTCAGGATGCCGCAGCTAACGGCCTGGGCTTCGGCGCACCCACCCAGATTGAAACAGAAATGGCCGAACTGGTGTGTAAACTGGTACCTTCCATTGAAATGGTTCGCATGGTTAGCTCTGGTACAGAGGCAACCATGAGTGCGATTCGTCTGGCACGCGGTTATACCGGACGAGACAAAATTGTTAAATTTGAAGGCTGCTACCACGGGCATTCTGATTCTCTGCTGGTCAAGGCCGGCTCCGGTGCACTGACTTTTGGCGTCCCCTCCTCCCTCGGCGTACCCACATCCTTATCAGAACACACCATTACCCTGACTTATAATGATTCCGAACAGGTAAAACAGGTCTTTGCTGATATTGGTGATCAAATTGCAGCCATTATTGTGGAACCCGTAGCCGGTAATATGAATTGTATTCCACCGGTTGAGGGCTTTCTTGAAACCTTACGGGAAGTCTGTGATCAATCCGGCACTGTGCTGATTTTTGATGAAGTGATGACCGGTTTCCGGGTAGCCAAAGGCGGTGCTCAGGCACATTACGGCATCACCCCCGATTTAACCACTCTGGGCAAAGTTATCGGCGGCGGTCTGCCGGTAGGCGCCTTTGGCGGTAAAAAAGTTATAATGGAACAGATTTCACCCCTCGGCCCCGTGTATCAGGCCGGTACCTTATCCGGTAACCCCCTGTCCATGGCCGCCGGCATGAAAACCCTGACCCTGGCCTGTCAGGACGGCATACATGAACAACTAGACAGCAAAGCCAGACGACTGGTTGAAGGCATTATTGCCAAAGCCAGAGAAGCCGGCATCCCCATGACCTATAATCAGGTCGGCGGCATGTTCGGTCTGTTTTTCAGTGACGAAGACAAAATTACCGGCTTTAATCAGGTCACAAAGAGCGATCAGGAACGCTTTAAAAAATTCTTCCACGGCATGCTGGATGAAGGTGTCTACCTGGCACCATCGGCGTTTGAGGCGGGGTTTGTTTCTGCAGCGCATACGAATGAGGATATTGAAGCGACTGTTGAGGCGGCGGGAAGAGTTTTGAAAAAGATTTAAAAAAAGCGTTCAGCGTTCAGC
>JANELJ010000187.1 GCA_024511395.1 Gammaproteobacteria bacterium
TGAGCCTGAAATCGGTCATATGAAAAACGATGGCCGTTTAGACCGCTGCTACCTCAAAGGTGCAGTCGGTGATGCCATTAATGTGGTTATGGTAGCCGCTGGACATAACTTAAGAAAGAGCATCAATAAGCTCCGGCTTTTGTGGCTCAAAATTATTTCCGGTTTGATGGGGTCTTTTATCAAACCGGGGCAATCAGCCGCTTTAAACCTGGCTTGATGTCAGGCTTAAAACGGTATTATTCAGGTTGAACTAATTATGTACAGAAACGGGATTTTTATGTGGTGATACGGGACTATGAACAGGAGGCCTGTTTTATTCTCATGCTCTGGGCACTGGCGATAATGGGTTTTAAAGGTTATCAGTCTTGGCAGGAAAATAACCTGCTTAATACTGATATTTTAAAACTGCCTGTTAATTTACCCATTGGTCCGGAAGATACCCGGGCACTATTAAAACGATTACAGGAATTACCATCACATATGCAACGATACCTTTTGCCGCGAGCGCTTAGAGTCAGCATTCAGCATTTTGCCGCGACCCGTAATGTGCATGACTCATCTACGGCCATGCGTGATGTCTGTGACTCGGAAGCCCAGCGTCTAGAAACAGAATTATCCATAATCCGCTATATTGCCTGGGCTATTCCATCCGTGGGTTTTATTGGTACAGTACGGGGTATTGGTGATGCCCTGGCTCAGGCCAACCGTGCCATGGAGGGGGATATTACCGGAGTAACAGAATCTCTGGGCGTTGCCTTTAACTCAACCTTTATTGCTCTGGTTATTTCAATAGTACTGATGTTTTTTATCCATCAGTTACAGTTATTACAGGAAAGACTGGTACTGGATACAGAAAATTATTGTGATGAAAACCTGATTTCCAGAATGAAAACAGGAGAGTAGGCTATTGCTGCTGAATATAAGATTCTGTTTGAATCTGCTATGACTTAATAATAATAATGAAGAAAAAAAGTCGTACCATTTCATCCTTTAACCTGTCCTTTCTGGACATTATGTTATCCGGTTTTGGCGCAGTGGTATTACTTGTTTTAATCATTAATTCCCATATTGTTACTGAAACAAAAGAAAAGTTTAAAGACTTAACGGCAGAAGTCACCCGTGTTGAACATGAAATAAAAGCAGCCGAATTATATAAGCGAAATATACAAAATAAAATTTCTGATAAAGAGCAGGAAAATAAGACTATCAACAGTCATTTTGAAGAAATCAGCAGGCAGGTTGAAGATGTTCAGAAAAAGGAAACACTGAGTCGTGAGCAAAGCCTGGCCTTAAAAAAACATATTAACCGATTACAGAATGATTTAAAAAAGTCGAAAGGCAAAAGTGGAAAGAGCAGCAACAGCTTGATATCGCCCTGAATCAGAGCGGAAATAAAGTCCGCCAATATGAAGGTGAAGGCAATCGTCAATACCTGACCGGACTAAAACTCGGGGGTAAAAGAGTTTTAATTCTTCTGGACAGTTCGGCATCCATGCTGGATGAAAGTATTGTTAATGTGATTGTCAAACGTAACATGTCCAATGCCGTAAAGCGTAACAGCAGAAAATGGCGTCAAGCCGTAAATACTATACGTTGGCTAGTGGCTAACCTGCCGGCAAGCAGTAAGGTTATGGTGGTTCATTTTAATACCCGTGCAAAATCTCTGGCCGCTAAACAGACTATACAATGGCTAAAGACTACGGATAAAGCGGCTATGAAAACCCTGTTCAGTAATTTGTCTAATCTTATACCGCAAAATTTATAAAGCCTTTACCAGTATTAACTCTATTGCCGGCCGCCGGATAATGTGATTCTGATCACCGATGGTTTGCCTACTCAGGGCAGAATTAAACCCAAAGCAACTAAAGTAACACCTTCAGAGCGGATCAGACTGGCACAGGATGCGATAAAAATTATTCCAAAGCATATTTCCATTAATACCATTTTACTGCCTATGGAAGGTGATCCCATGGCTGTCGTGATTTACTGGCAGCTGGCAATAGATACTAAAGGTTCTTTTATGACCCCAAGCAGGGACTGGCCATGAGAAAAAAACGCAAGCCTATAGAAATATTCAGTCTGTCCTTTCTGGATGTGGTGTCCTGTGGATTTGGTGCCATAATCCTGTTACTGGTGATCAGTAAAATTTCTCAGCCGGTTATTAATAAGGAAAATACCATTGGTGGTATCAGTGTTAACAGTGAGTATATAATTTTTATTATCGATACCTCCGGTTCCATGCATAATTTTACCTGGCCGCTAGTACAGAAAAAAATGCAGGAGATCCTTAAAGTCCATCCCTCGGTAAAAGGCATTCAGGTAATGAATGATATGGGTGATTATATGTTTTCCCAGTATGCAGGCCGTTGGATACCGGACTCACCGGGTCGGCGCAGGGCCATATTAAAACGCCTGAAAAGCTGGGAACCATTTTCCAATTTCTCACTGGAAGAAGGAATTACTAAAGCTATTCGAACTTTTTATGATGCCAATAAACAGATAGCCCTGTATATATTTGGTGATGATTTTTCCAGGGGCAGTATTCAGTCAGTCATTGATACGGTAAGCCGTCTTAATCGTTCTCATCGCAAAGGCTCGAAACATGTTAGAATTAATGCCGTGGGTTTCCCGGTATTATTCCAGTATCCAGGTACCGAGATGAATATTGCCCGCTTTTCTGCTTTAATGAGAAAGCTGGCTGAAGAAAATAACGGCAGTTTTGTCGGTCTGAACAGTTTAAAATAAATCGGGGTGTTTATGTTAAAAATCAGTCAAAAGATAAATTACCTGCTCATCTTAATAACAGTTTCTCTATTATCAGCCTGTCAGACCACCCTGCCCGTTTTTGAACAGGATCAACTGCCATCTAAGTCAGTGATTGAGGACAGCGGTTGTAATGAACAGAAAAATAATGCCAGAAATGTACAGTATGACTATCTGATTTATGCTAATAAAATGATAGATTCCATGGTTAAAAACCGAAATGTTCAGGCAAAATTAAAACAGCAGCGCATGAAAATTTACCTGCAGCCGGTCGTCAATAATACTTCAGATAATATCGATATATCCGCCATTAACTATGCGATTAAAAACCGAGTGATCCGTTCCGGGCAATTTATTCTGGCTGATCGTCCTGATGCGGCTCAATACCGGATAAGCGGAACCATTAATACTATAAATACGCTCAGTGAATGCGACAGTGGACAAAGAAAGTTCAGCCTGAGCTTAACGGGTATTAAGCAACCGTCCATATTATGGTCTGAATATAAAAACCTGAAATAATTATTGATTATGGCCAAACTACCGGAAAAAACCAGACAGATTGCCCAGGTACATGCCCAGTTAATTAACAGCGTGGTACTGGCCTGTCATAATAAAGCACTGCTGCCCCAGCTGGAACCTGCCCTGCAGGTGGCACAGAATAACGGCTGGACAGAACTGGTCAAACGGATCCGCAAAATACTGGCCGGTTCCAGAGATTCTCAGATCCTGATTGGTCTGGATGAAGAAGATGCCGCCATAATACTGGCCATTCTGGTAGGCCTGCAGGATCCGTCCCAGTTACCCAAAGCCGCGGAAAAATCTGAAGCTGCCTTTGCAGCACCCGGACTGGCTGCCATGATTAACGCCGCTTCAGGCGGTGATGTGCAGGCCCTGTCCATGCTGGGTACCATGGCTCAGCAAATGTCTCAGACTCCGGGCAGTATGCAGCAGTTTGCAGTGATGTTAAAACCCTTAATAGATGGAGAAAGGGATCTGGGAAAACTGACTAAAAATATGGATGAACAGGCCCGGCAATTAATGGAAGGGCTGCTGAGTGAACTAAGCAGTTTGGAAAGTAGTAAGTCTGAATAATTGGTTGGAGGTTGCTCGGATTAATTGGAGATCAAGCTGTTCTGATTCTATTGATGGACCCCATTGATGCATCCAGCTTTTGTCTGATGGTGATTTATTGCGTTGTGCCGTAAAAAACGACTATATGAACAATAGTGATAACTTTTTTATAAGAGAAAATAGTTATGCCAACAATTTCAATGTTTTATGGTATTATTATACGCATGTATTATGCACCAGGTGAACATCCACCACCCCATTTTCATGTCTATTATGCAGAACATAAAGCAACGGTTGATATTAGAACGTGCGAAATACTTCAAGGTAATTTGCCCAAAAAGCAAACAAAATTAGTTTTGGCATGGGCAGAACTCCATCAAGAAGAATTAATGGCTGATTGGGACTTAGTAATGAATAGTGAAGAACCTTTTAAAATCCAGCCTTTACAATAAGGAGTTAGAGTCATGTATCCATCTGTAAAAACAGTGACTGCCAGTAAAGACTATGAACTTATTATTGAGTTTGATAATGGTGAATGCGGAATCTTAAATATGAAGCCATATTTAGATATGGGAGTCTTCAAAAGATTAAAAGAGTCTGATGCATTTAAGAGCGTTCGAGTCTCTTTTGATACTGTTGAATGGAGTTCTGGTGTTGACCTTGATCCTGAGTTTGTTTATGAAAAGTGTCATAGTAAACAGAAAGTACAACAAGGGAAAGTGAATGCAGGACAGCCATAATTTGTAGTGTAAAAAATTAACAAACAGATTTGAGCTTTAAATTATCTACGAAGGGCATAAAATCTTTATCTGAAAAAAGCAAAGGAATTTTATTTTCAATACAATAAGTAGTTCAACCTGAATAATACCGTTTTAAGCCTGACATCAAGCCAGGTTTAAAGCAGCTGATTGCCCCGGTTTGATAAAAGACCCCATCAAACCGGAAATAATTTTGAGCCACAAAA
>JANELJ010000188.1 GCA_024511395.1 Gammaproteobacteria bacterium
GGCCCAAAAGCTTTCCAGGTCGGAAATATTATCTAAGTTCATCTCTGCTCCTCATAATAAAGTGGTGACTTTATTATGAGGAGAAAGAATTTAACTCGGAATGACGTTGGTTCGTTAAGTGCTTACGGTAAATTGAATGGCTTTTTCCCAATAAAATTTTTTCATACTGTCTATCAGGGATTTTATAACCGGCTCAAGTGCTCAATATAATTTTCAGGATGCTGTTTATTGAAACTCTGTCCTTGAATAATGGCCAGGGGCGTTTTCAGGCTGTGGGCCAGGTCGGTGAGGGTGTTCCGGTAGCGTTCCTGCTGTTGACGTTTATAACGGATCAGTTCGTTAATATTGCGGGTGAGCGGCTGCAGTTCCTGGGGGTAGTTCTGCTGTAAAAGTTCCAGTTCACCCTGTTCAACGGCCTTGATTTCATGTTCCACATCCCGTAGTGGTTTAAGCCCCCAGCGCAGCATAACAAACAGACTGATCAGCAGGGTAAGGGACATTAATAACAAATGGCTCCAGAGGCTTTTCTGATAACTGTCAATGATCTGATAAAGTTCACTGAGATCATCACTGATGTGGTAAATAAGCGGGGTCTGGTGGTTATTAAGATTCCAGAAAATAGCAATACTCAGGCCAATATAGTCCTTGCCATCCACAGTAAAGGTCTGAAAAACTTTTTTACCGTGAACAATGGTTTTGCCCGGCGGCAGATGGCGGGGATCACTGCCGGAAGAACGCCATAAGATGGTTCCGTCGGCCTGGGTGATATAGGCGGACAGGCCGACATCATGATTAAGGATATCAACACTCAGTTTCTGCGGACTGTTTTGCCGATTGACAGCGTTGAGCTCCCGGTCTGCCATTAACAGGTAAATCTGTCCGGTCAGGCGTTCTTTTAAGGCTGAATAGGCGTTGTTATAAAAGGCTTTATTCAGGGTATAACCGGTTAAAAAAACAAACAGGCTGACCACAATAACCGCCCCGATAATAATCCGCTTATTGATGGAGTTAAAATATATGGATAGGTTATTCAAGGGGGATGATGCTTATTGCAGATTAAAGCGGTCATCCCGGCCGCGCACAGTTTCTATGGGTTTTAACTGGCCATCAGGATCCAGTTTTTTGCGCAGGCGGCCCATAATAACTTCCAGCACATTACTGTTCCGATCCTCATTGTGAGGATAAAGATAATCAGACAGTTCGGACTTGGAAATAACCTTATTGTACCGGCGCATCAGGTATTCGAGTATTTTATATTCAAATTCAGTCAGCTCCAGAAGCTGACCGGACAGGGTGGTCTGCTGACTGTCAGGGTTTATACAGACAGTGCCATAACAGATCACCTGTGAGCTGCTATTGGAAGCCCGGCGTAGCAGGGCATTAATGCGTGCCAGCAGCTCTTCCATATGAAAGGGTTAAGGGTTTAACCAGATAATCGTCGGCACCCGCTTCCAGCCCATCTACCTTGTCCTGCCAGCGTTCCCTGGCGGTAAGTACCAGTATCGGCAAGGTGCTGCCCTGTTTGCGCAGGGCTTTTATAATATCTATTCCGGACAGTTCCGGCAGCCCGATATCAATAATGGCAATATCCACCGGGTATTCGCTGGCAAAGTACAGGCCTTCCTTGCCGTTGCCGGTCACATCGACCTGAAAATGCTCAGCCTCTAACTGGCTGCGGATCTGCTCCTGAAGCTGAACTTCATCCTCTATCAGCAAGGCTCGCATTTTAGTCCTCCACAGGGGTTGCCACCAGTTTCATGCGTAAAGTATCACCAGGTTCGTGTTTAGTCTGGGTGGTGTATTCATTGCCGTTATAACGGTAACGTGCCCGATAGCCTACTACCTTTTCTTCTTCATAGGTTTTGTAACGGGTAGTACAACGCTACCGGGTTTCATATCTGGCTCTGTTAAATTCGGGAATTGTACGCCGGTTATGAGTCAGATCATAAGCAACGGCACAACCCAGTATACCGCCGGCTACTGCTCCGGCTTTCTTATTGGACTTACTGTGACCCAGCGCATTACCGATACCGCCGCCGACCAGTGTGCCGAGTACGGTTCCAGTGTAGGAGTTTTGATCGAACATGGCATCAAAATAACTGTTCTGAGCCGGTTGAGTCCGGGATGGTTCAATTTGAACCTGTTCTGACCAGCAGTCCTGGTAGGGGGTTGAATGCTGGATGATTTTGGAAACCGGTATGGCACTAATGACCGGGACATACTCATAAGATATATGTGATTGACCTTTGGCATACAGTGCAGTCTGAGCTGTTAAGCCAATTAACACGGTGAGACTGATTGTGAATGTTTTAAAATTAAACATGATGAACTCCTTTCCTTCTTGATTTACTGATATAATCTCACCCTTATCCTGAACGATTAATGAACTTTTTTACTGTAAATGCGGCAGTTTTGTATAACATTCACAGAATGTGATTTAATTCTCAAAAAACAGTAACTCTTTTATTTAAAACGGTTGGCGTGTTATGTCTGGAAACTCCTTTGGAAAATTATTTGTTGTTAGTTCATTTGGTGAAAGCCATGGCAGGGCAATTGGCTGTATTGTAGACGGCTGTCCTCCCGGGCTGGAATTATCTGAAGCGGATCTGCAAACGGATCTGGATCGCCGCAAACCCGGTACATCTCGGCATACCACTCAGCGCCGGGAAGATGATGAGGTACAGATCCTGTCTGGAATTTTTGAGGGTAAAACCACTGGTACGCCGATATCACTGGTGATTTATAATAAAGATCAGCGCTCCAAAGATTACGGTAATATCAAAAATACCTTTCGTCCCGGCCATGCTGATTATACTTATCAACAGAAATATGGTTTCAGGGATTATCGCGGCGGCGGTCGTTCCTCGGCCAGAGAGACGGCTTCACGGGTAGCAGCCGGAGGCATCGCCAAAAAATATCTGAAAGATGTTTACGGTATTGAAATTCGAGGTTACCTGTCCCAGTTGGGCCTCATTAAAACAGCTCAGCCCTGTGACGATCATTTTAACTGGGAGCTGGTCAATACGAATCCTTTTTTCAGTCCCGATGAGCGTCAGATCAAGCCAATGGAAGACTATATGGATGCTCTTAGAAAAGAAGGTAATTCAGTAGGTGCTAAAGTTTCTGTAGTGGCCAGCGGAATGATCCCCGGTCTGGGTGAGCCGATTTTTGACCGTCTGGATGCGGATATTGCCCATGCTATGATGGGTATTAATGCTGTAAAAGGTGTGGAAATCGGTGCCGGCTTTGACAGCGTAGCACAGAAGGGTACAGAGCATCGAGATGAAATTACCCCGGAAGGTTTTCTGTCTAACCATGCGGGTGGTATTCTGGGTGGTATATCTTCAGGTCAGGATATTGTGGTACATATTGCCCTCAAACCAACTTCCAGTCTGCGCCTGCCTGGACGAAGTGTGGATCTCAATGGTGAGCCTATTGAAGTGGTTACCCAAGGGCGTCATGATCCCTGTGTCGGTATTCGGGCTACTCCGATAGCGGAAGCCATGCTGGCTATTACGCTGATGGATCACCTGCTGCGCCATCGGGCGCAGAATGCGGATGTGCAGTCAATAACACCGGTTATTCCTGCCCAACCCGGCTCATAAATACCAGGCACCTTGATCAAAAACCTTGATTAAAAATATTCCATATTGGCGTCTGTCCAGTTTTTACTGGTTCTATTTTGCCACCCTGGGTGCTTTTATACCCTATTGGGGTCTGTATCTGTCCGATGCCGGTTATGACCCGGTTCAAATTGGACAGTTGATCGCGGTCATTATGGGCACCAAAATTGTGGCGCCTTATATCTGGGGCTGGATTGCCGATCACCGGGGAAACCGGCTGACCATTATCCGTATTGGTGCCATCCTTTCTCTGCTAGGTTTTTCATCGATTTTTCTGGTCAACGGTTTCTGGGCACTGTTTCTGGTATTAATGGGTTTCAGTTTCTTCTGGAATGCTATATTACCCCAGTATGAAGCCCTGACCTTTAATCATCTGGGAAAAAAAACAGACCAGTACAGCTGGATCCGGATATGGGGCTCTCTGGGGTTTGTTGCAGCAGTGACAATTATGGGCTGGGTATTAATGTCCATGCCGGTCAATCAGCTGCCCGTTGTGGTGACCATGCTGTTAGCCGGTATTGCCGTTTCAACCTTTCTGGTCAGTGAGCATAATGGCAATGAGCATCATGAAACTCATACCAGTATTATACAGATCCTCAAATGCCCGGAAGTCATTGCTCTACTGACAGCCTGCCTGCTGGTACAAGCCAGTCATGGTCCGTACTACACGTTTTATTCAATCTATGCTGAAGAGCATGGCTATGAAAAATCCTGGATAGGCGTTCTCTGGGCTATAGGTGTTCTGTCTGAGGTTGTGGCCTTTGCGCTGATGCCCTGGCTGGTTAAACGCTTTGGTTTTAGAAACCTGTTGCTGGCCAGCCTGTTTTCAGGCTCCCTGCGCTGGTTGATGATTACCTTCTTAATTGATAATGTCCTGTTAACCACTTTTGCCCAAATATTTCACGCCTCAACCTTTGGGATTTATCATGCTGTGGCCATTGCCTATATCCATCGTTTTTTCAAAGGTAATAACCAGGGCAAGGGGCAGGCACTTTACAGCAGTGTCAGCTTTGGCGTTGGCGGTGCTATGGGCAGCCTGTACGGCGGTTATCTGTGGGAAAGCCAGGGTTCCACTCTGGCCTTTATCCTGGCAGCCGTATTATCATTTGTGGCTTTTGCTATTTCTTGGAAATACAC
>JANELJ010000189.1 GCA_024511395.1 Gammaproteobacteria bacterium
GTTTAAACTGTTTTGCATGAGCATAACGACTGGCCATTAGTACATATTGCGGCCCAACCCGATTATAGTTCTGGCGCAGTTTAATACCGTGCTCTTTGGACAGTTTAACCAGGTTTTCTCTAGCTTTTTCAAGACGCATCCTGAACAGGTCTTCCTGAGGTATTTTTGGCTGTTTCTCTGGCTTCATTTTGGTCTGGAAATTTGCAAGGTAATAAGGCTTATTTTACCAAAAACTTGCAAATTTAACACCCATAATCAAGCAATATTTCTTTATAAATCAATGCCATATGTTTTATTCAGGGTGGACTATATAGGTACAGAGTCAAGTTTTTTTAAAGTTTTATGGGGGAAGAAAAGCAGAGTAAATCACAAACAGAAATATCAGAGCCTTTGAATATTAGGGAAGAGAGGGGATTAAATATGGTTTTTAATCCCCTTTTGCTCAAAGCAGGCTCTCTTAAGCAGATATTAATCCCAGTACTGGGTCTTGATGGGATCACCTAGGTCAGCATTAATTAAGCGTTGTCGGACTTCCAGTAATTTTTCAATTAACGCCGCTTCGGTTTTTTCATAAGCTTCAGCATCCGGTACCCGGCGCACCACCACACCTAATAATTCAGTAATAGCATTACCTATGGAGTTCTGACTGATGGTGACAATCAGTTTGCCCTGGTCATTACGGTAAATCAGCTGCTTAAAGGCCGGCTGCCAGCGGATGGCATTGGCGTACTTGGCATCTTTAATACACATATCCCTGACTTTTTTGGCCGCTGCCAGGAAATCATTATCAAACAACAGAGTATTTTCAATTTCATCCGGAAAAAAGGCCTTTTCCGGTATTGGCGCATTGCGGGTGGATACCTGAGTAAAGAAAGTGCGATAAAAGTCCAGAAAGCCTTTAAGGATCAAATCATATTCTTTCCAGAAGTGGGTACTCTTAAGCATGGCCACACCACCCTGAATCTCCCAGCTTGGCAGTCCCTGTGGATAACCGGTTAAACTAATCTCTGATTCAGTTCCATGAATAGGTTTAAGGATCTGTAAATCCAGCGATTCAAAAAACTTACGGTACACTGAGCGCATATGAGCCTGGAACAGGCTGTTCTGGCCGCCGTCCGTCAGATTTGGATTATTGGGATCAGCCATTTCAGCGTTACGCAGTTGATCTATATTAAAAACAATAAAGTGGTTATGCAGCATACGGATACTGGGTACACCCGGTGCTGTCAGGGGCCAGGTAGAATCTAGGCTGGCTTCACCGGCGAGGATCAGGGCATCGGCCGGATCGGGGTATTTTTCCATCATGTATTCAATCATGATCTGGTTCATCCGGTTCCAGGTATTTTTAGTCACCTCCGGCAACTGGGTACGTCTGACCGGGCGGCCCAGGGGGTCGAGAATACATTTTGAGGAATTAAAAATTATAGATGTGTCAAATTCATTGCTATGCCCCAGTGCTTTGCGGTACATAAGCAGGTTTTCCGGATTGGACAGCAAACCATTATTCTGGGAGAGATCCTGCAGATTTTCCGTACTGTTAAAAAACTCATTGGGCTTCATCCCTTCCGGTACATCCAGGGGAATAGGGCGAAACGGGGTAATAATCTCTCTTGGTCCGACTTTCATTTAAAATTCCTTAGTTTTTGCTGCACTTGTACCAATAATTTATCGTAAAATATTAACATTCTCATACTGACTTTGTCTTGATGTTTATCAGCCCAATGTTTAAAAATCCAGGATCTGCTTAATCATTTTCATATCCAGATGTTCTTCCAGTGCATCAGCCACCCGTTCAATAGCCTGCTCCTGATATTCATAATAGTTAAAACTTGTCCGGGTAGAAAGGCCAGCCCATTGAAGTAAGTACTCACAAGTATCCGGATGATTAAAAATTCCATGCAGATAGGTAGCCATAATCTGCTGATCATCTGAAAGAATACCGTCATACTGCTCATTTAACTGAGCGTTTAACTGTATCAGTGCCTGCTCCGGTTTTATACCCAGTGTCTGACCGGCATGGATTTCATAACCATTGACCGATGTCTTTGGACTGTTCTTAAAAACTCCGCTGACCTGACGCAGGCATTTTTCTTTTTGCAGTGTGGTCTGATAGTCAAAATAAGCCAGTCCCTGGCTACTGCCGGGCCGGCCTTCAATTCCCAGCGGATCATCAATACTCTGTCCCAGCATCTGCAGACCACCGCAGATCCCCATCATCTTGCCGCCGTAGCGAAGATGATGCTCTATAGCCGTATCCCAGCCATTATCTCTTAACCACTGCAGATCCTGACGGACACTTTTTGATCCAGGAATAATCAACAGATCCGCTGGTGGAATATCAGCCCTTTCACCAATAAAGTTTAAGTTTACCTGGGGATGCAGACGCAGAGGGTCAAAATCGGTATGGTTAGAAATGCGGGGTAATACCGGTACCACCACATTTAATAGCTGAGTATTTGTTGCCTGTAACTGTTGTGTGGATATGGCATCTTCCGCCTCAATATGTAAATTATGCAGGTAAGGTATGACACCCAGCACCGGTGTTTCAGTTTCCCGTTCCAGCCAGCGGTTGCCCGGCTCCAGCAAACTCACATCACCGCGAAAACGATTAATAATAAAACCTTTTATACGCTGCTGCTCAGACTGGGACAGCAACTTCAGAGTACCGTACAAGTGGGCAAAGACACCGCCCTTATCAATATCCGCCACCACCAGCACCGGGCAGTCTACTGCCTCAGCAAAGCCCATATTGGCAATATCATTTTCCCGCAGATTTATTTCCGCCGGACTGCCGGCCCCTTCTGTAATAATTAAATCATACTGTTCCGATAATCTCTGATGGGACTCCAGCACGGCCTGCATGGCTGTTTTTTTATACTGATGATAACTGAGGGCATCCATATCACCTCGGGCCTTACCATGAATAATAACCTGGGCACCAGTATCAGAATTGGGTTTAAGCAAAATCGGGTTCATATCCGTATGCGGCGGCAGAAAACTGGCCTGTGCCTGCACCGCCTGTGCCCGGCCAATTTCACCACCCTGTGCGGTTACGGCACTATTAAGCGCCATATTCTGCGGTTTAAAGGGCGTCACGCTGATACCCTGGCGAGCAAATAGACGGCACAGGCCAGCCACCATGACGCTTTTACCAGCATCGGAAGTGGTGCCCTGAATCATTAATATTTTTGCCTGCTTATTATTATTTTGCATGTTAGAATATGCTTCTTTAATGTTATGCTTTACTCAGGGCAGGATCATACTTTAGTTAAAACAAGTTCAACATGAATAAATATTACATTTATAACCACTGAGTATCCATTGACCGTGCTTCTTGATGAAGTTTCGGCAGCAGGGACAAGGAGTGCGGTCAATGGGTACGGTATTTGCGTTTAAATGAGAATTATTAAAAGTATGCTCCCGCCCTGATACCTTGCTAACGTTATGACTACTTTACTTGTAATAATTTAATAGATTAAATCAAAGGATCACCATGTTTATTATTCTATCATGCGCTTTACTGCTTGATTATTTATTTTCTGAACCTAAAAAATATCACCCCCTAGTAGGTTTCGGCCGTCTGGCCGAACAGCTTGAACTGCGCCTGAATGATCAACATATTCAGCATAGCGATGAGCAGTTACGGGTGAATGGTTTTCTGGCCGTTTTAGTCTGCCTGATCCCGGCCTGGTTTATTACAGACTTTTTAACCCCGGACAATTTTATCGGCTATGCTATTGAAATCCTTATTGTCTATCTGGCTATTGGCTTAAGCAGCCTCAAACAGCACGCCCGGAATATTTATGATCCCTTGCTGGCCGGTCAGACAGATAAAGCCCGTGAAGCTCTGGCTATGATTGTCAGCCGTGATACAGAGTCCATGGAAAGTGATGATATTGCCCGTGCAACCACAGAATCGGTACTGGAAAATGGTAATGATGCCGTATTTGCCGCTATTTTCTGGTTTCTGGTCGCCGGTGCACCCGGTATTGTTGTATACCGGCTTACCAATACCCTGGATGCCATGTGGGGTTATAAAAACGATCGTTTTAAGGCCTTCGGTTATTTTGTTGCCAAACTGGATGATTTACTTAACTATATTCCAGCACGTTTAACTGCAGTAACTTATGCTTTTATGGGCAACTGGCACCATGCCACCAAATGCTGGGCCAGACAGGCACCGTTCTGGGAAAGCCCTAATGCCGGGGTGGTGATGGCCACCGGTGCCGGAGCCCTGGGTGTACAACTGGGAGGTAGTGATCAGTATCATGGTGAAATCAAGGAGCGTCCCGGTCTGGGCTGTGGTAAACCCGCCGAACCAGAAACCATTATTGAGGCCTCTCATTTACTGGATCGCAGCACTTTATTATGGCTTTGTGCTGCAGCCATTATTAACCTGATAATTTAACTCTTTCTTTAATTGACTAAAGTTTAGAGCGACAGCTCACCCTTGAGAGTCCTGTTTCGCTCATACGTTCTTTAACAATTTGTTTGTAACCAGCTGTTTTGAAAATCTTCAAATCGCCTTAAAATATCCGTATCCGGCGGCTGGAATTTTTGGGACTTACCATCCCACCAGTCCCTGACCCTAACCTGCGAAAAATACGGTAATCCCCCCGAAAAATAATTCTTTTCATAAGTAGAATTATCCATTAAATTATTAATGAGGAGAACCTACAATGAAGAAGTCCAGATTTACAGAATCCCAGAACATTGGCATTCTGAAAGAAGCTGAATC
>JANELJ010000400.1 GCA_024511395.1 Gammaproteobacteria bacterium
TATTTATGCCGCCCGCAGGCATATTATCCCCATTTTAATTACCTCCCTGACCACCATTGCCGGCCTGTTCTCACTGGCCAGCGGTTTTTCCAGAAAATCCCTGATCTGGGGGCCGCTGGCCACCGCTATTGTCTGGGGACTGGCTTTTTCCACCCTGCTGACCCTGTTTGTAATACCACTGTTATACCGGTTTTTTATGAAACCGGTTTTATCTGCTGAAATTAAAAATAAGCAGTAAAGCCAACTCAGCTGGCCGGTTTGCCAAAGTGGTTTTTAATTTTTGCCAAAGCGTTTTTTTATATAATTAATTACGACATCCTGAAACTCATCAGCAATGGCATCGCCTTTGAGTGTCACTGTTTTAACTCCGTCTTCATAAACCGGTGCTACCGGCTTTTCACCATTACCCGGCAGACTGATCCCGATATCGGCATGCTTGCTTTCACCCGGCCCGTTAACTACACAGCCCATAACTGCAACATTCAGATTCTCTACACCGGGATACTGATTTTTCCACTGCGGCATGGAGCGCTTTAAAAACACCTGAATATCTTTAGCCAGATGCTGGAAAGTATCCGAACTGGTGCGGCCACAGCCGGGGCAGGCTATTACGGTGGGGGTAAAGGTACGTAATTCCAGAGCTTGCAGGATCTCCTGAGCGACCTGTACTTCCTTTTCCCGAGGTGCACCGGGTTCCGGTGTCAGTGAAATACGAATGGTATCACCAATACCCTGCTGCAGCAGAATAGCAAGAGCGGTCGTAGAAGACACAATCCCCTTACTGC
The DNA here is from genome assembly GCA_024511395.1 of Gammaproteobacteria bacterium. GTDB lineage: Bacteria > Pseudomonadota > Gammaproteobacteria > GRL18 > GRL18 > JANELJ01. The sequence continues at coordinate 786 of JANELJ010000400.1, forward strand.
CCATACCGGCTTCTGTCAGCCCCAGATGCAGAGCATAATCACAACGCGTACTTAAATCCTGATACACCTTAACCAGATCCTGAACCCCGGACATCTTGCAGGACAGTACAATTTTATTTTTAGACAGCCCCACCTGCTCAGCCATTCTGGCCGAATCCAGTGCCGAAGTGATCAGCGCATCATGCATCACATCAACCGTTTCCCTAGGCTCAGCTAACTGACTGTTTTCATCCATTATCCGGGCCATTAAATCCTGATCCAGACTGCCCCAGTTTACCCCGATACGTACTGCCTTATCATTTTCACAGGCCAGCTCAATTAACTGAGCAAACTTGTCATCCCGTGAATTACCCCGGCCAATATTACCAGGATTAATACGATACTTGGCCAGTGTTCTGGCACATTCTGGATACTTGCTTAACAGCTTGTGCCCGTTAAAATGAAAATCGCCCACCAGCGGAATATCCAGTCCCATCTTTTCCAGCTGGCTTTGAATTTTAGGCACTGCCTGAGCCGCTTCTTCCGTATTAACCGTGATCCGAACCAGCTCAGAACCCGCTTTATACAATTGCGCACACTGCTTAACCGTGGCCATCACATCGGCAGTATCCGTACTGGTCATAGACTGTACAACCACCGGGTGATCGGCACCCATTAAAACATGGCCAATCTGTACTTCGCAGGTTTGTTTTTTCATTCTTACCAAGCTCATTATTTAATAAAGATCAAAACTTAAACTATATAGTTCAACCTGAATAATACCGTTTTAAGCCTGACATCAAGCCAGGTTTAAAGC